>JASJGS010000244.1:0-3364 GCA_033791445.1 Bacteroidales bacterium
TTCCAACCAGACCCGGGCAAACCAGTTGGTGAATCAACTTCCGAGTTTACAGCTGCTCAGCAAGGTAAATTGAAAATTGCTGAAGGATATGAATTTATTCAGAACAATTACTCAATGGCCATTTCAGTATATGAAGAACTACTCCTTGTTGTCAGCGACAAAAACTTACAGGGACAACTTTTAAATCATATCGCCCGAAATCTGGTAAAATTGAGGAAATACCAGGAAGCAGCCAAAATTTATTCCCGAATAATTAACGATTTTCAAAGAAGTAAAACGTCAACAGGTATTCCATTGGCGATTACTGCCCGGCTTCAACTGGCCGATTGTTATCTGAAATCAGGTGATGATAAAAATACCTTAACAGAAACATTAAGTGCCTTTAATGAGATACTCCTGAACTGGAATGATTTAAGCGAAAATCAGTTTAAAACCTACACTTCAATGGCCATTGAATCATTTACCGCTATTTTGAATAAAAACCCGGATACGCTATCTGTTGATGAGGAATATGTAAATGAGTTTGAACGTTTAAAAGCTGATTGTAAGGGCAAAATTAAAAAATGGCAAATGATTAATGATCTGAAAAATGAGTGTATCCCAGAGCTTCAGCGGGAGTTTATACAAATCAACACGAATTCACAAAACACTTTTAGGTATTCAAAAACAATTGGGGAAAAGAACTTTCTAATTCTTTCATCGTTGATTCCAGATAATACCAATACAGCTGTCCGGGGAATTTTGGGCGTTAAAATAAACAGTGTTTTTTTTGAAAGTGAACTTTTAACACAAATCATTAACGATGTTCGGTTGGATGAAAATTCAAATCTTGTAATAACTGACCTTAAAGGACGTGTGATATTCGGTGAAAAAGCGCCATCCAGCGAATTAGTGGGGATAACTTCATTCTTTAACGATAATTTTCCTCCCTGGAGAATTGAGATTACAAGCAATCAATTTGAAGACCTGTTATTTCAGGGTATCTTTAAGAGTTTCTATTTCTGGACGATTCTAACCATTATAGTTATTCTGATTTTTGGAGTATTACTTATCGTAAGGACTATTTTGCATGAAATGGATGTTCTTAAACTAAAATCGGAATTTGTCTCCTCCGTATCCCATGAATTTAAAACACCGATTACATCCATCAAAGCTTTAACGGAAAGGTTGCTGGATGAAAAAGTAAAAGATCCGGCGCGGATGAAAGAATATTATTCGGTGATCCTCGGAGATGCGGATAATCTGAGCCGATTGGTTGGCAATTTTCTGGATTTTGCAAAGATTGAAGATGGAAAAAAACAGTATGATTTCGAGAAAACGGATATAAAACAATGGATGTCCCCAATCATAACAAATGTGAAAAACGAGTGGCATCAAAAAGGGATTGAATTAAATTCCCGGATTTCTGATGATATTCCTCCCATTGCAATTGATAGAAATGCCATGAAACTTGTTATCAACAACCTGTTGGATAACGCGATTAAATTTTCGTCGGGAAAAATTGTGGTGGAGGTAATTGTTGAACGGGATGAAAAAAACCTTTACCTAAAAGTTAGTGATAACGGCATAGGCATTCATAAAGAGGATCTGAACAGAATATTTGAAAAATTCTATCGGGGGAAAAATGCACCCGGTCATATCTCAACTGGTACCGGACTGGGATTAACCCTGGTCAGGCAAATTATTGAAGCCCATGGCGGAGAAGTTTCGGTGGACAGCAAAGTGGGCAGCGGGAGTACGTTTACTATAATTTTACCAATACGAAACAACATTGAAACCAAATAATATGAGCAGGAAAATTCTTATCGTAGAAGACAATCGTGGAATTCAAATGAGCCTGAGAGACGAATTTGAAAGCGAAGGTTACCAGGTATTTATTGCCCAAAACGGTGGCGACGGGCTGGCCATGGCAAGAGAGCAAAAACCCGATCTTATTATCCTGGATATTATGCTCCCCGTGATGGATGGTTATGAAGTTTGCAAAAAACTGAGAATGGAGGAAAATCATACTCCAATTATTATGCTGACAGTAAAAAACAAGGAGATTGACAAAGTACTGGGATTGGAGTTGGGAGCCGACGATTACGTGACCAAACCATTCAGTGTCCGTGAACTGTCAGCCCGTGTTAAAACAATTTTCCGCAGGGTTGGGGAATACTCCACTGAAAGCAATTTATATTGTATTGGTGAAACAATGCTGGATTTTAAAAAGTACGAAGCAATAAAACATGGAAAAAAAGTAGATTTTACACCATTGGAATTTCAGATGTTGCAACTTTTTGTAAAAAATAAAAGCCAGGTACTCACCCGCGACAAAATACTGGAGAAGGTTTGGGGAGAAAACAACATGGTTATTTCATTGCGCACCATCGACAGTCATATTACAAATATCCGGAAAAAGTTGGAAGATGATCCTGCCAGTCCAAAGTACATCATAAACATTAGAGGTGTGGGCTACAAATTAACCGATTCGTAAATTCAGAATATATGTTGTTTTTCAACAATACTCAACACTTCCTGAACACTTATCAGGACATCAGGCAGTAATTTTATATAGAATTTGGTAATAACACCATTCGAAAATAAATTTAAAAGGAGGTTGCCATGAAAAATATTAAAAAATTAGTTTCCGTTCTGCTTTTTTCAATCGTATACCTGTTCTTTTCAGCAACTGTTGCATTCGCTCAACAGACATCAGGCGAGCTTTACGAAAAAGCACTTTACGCGGAAGAAGTAAAAGGGGAATTACAAAATGCCATCGATTTATATCAACAGCTATTGGAAAATAATCCTGAAAATAAACAGGTCTCAGCCAAAGCACTGTTGCACCAGGGCATGTGTTACGAAAAACTTGGAAACCAGGAAGCTGTAAAGAAATATCGTCACCTCGTTGATAATTATCCCGGGCAAAAAAACGAGGTTGCGCTTGCAAAAGAAAGGCTTTCACGATTAATACTTGCAGCCGAGAAAGTATCGAAAACTCCTATGGAACCTAAATTCACAAAAATTAAAATTACGACCAATCTTCCCCAGTTTGTTGCATTATCTCCCGATGGAAAAAATCTCGCATTGGTTTCGGCTGATAAATTATGGAAAATGCCACTTTCAGGAAACCTGGGTCCTGATATCACCGGAATACCGGAGCAAATAAATACAGAAGGTGTTTTATTGAATGACTGGAGTCCATTATCATGGTCGCTAAATGGTAAATGGATTGCATTTAACGGTAATTCTCAATTGGATGATAAAGGAAATGTAAGTGAAAATCCGAGCATTTATGTTGTGTCGTCTGATGGTGGGAAACAAAAAAAAGTAATTGAAATTAACCGTGATATGGAGGCTATAAACTACCATATAAGTCTGT
>JASJGS010000245.1:0-4230 GCA_033791445.1 Bacteroidales bacterium
CATCTCTATCCAGGTGGGCTTCATGCTGACTGTCCTTTTCTATGACCACCACATCGATGTACTTCTGGACCAGGTACTGTGTCAGCAGCCGGCCTATCCTTCCATAGCCACAGACTATATAATGGCCGTCGAGTTTTTTAATTTGATTGTCCAATTTTTGCCTCCCGAGAACGGATCGAATCCATCCTTCCACAAGAAAATTAATGATACCATTTATCAGGTACAAAAAAACTGCCGCCACACAGAATTAAAACCATGGTGAAAAAACGTCCAAGCTCACCGATTTTTTCAAGCCGTATATCATGCATATTTGAGTGATATATGACTGGAAATAATGGTGATATTGGATCAAGACCTTATTCCCACGTAAGCTGAGCTAACCACCCCCGGCAAGAAAAAGCAACAGGAAAAGAAAATACAAAGTTTGCCTGTCCAGTAGTCAAGTATTCTTGCTTGATTGGCATCAATTTTAATCCAGATTTTCGGTGATGTATTATTTTGGTATCCATGACAATTTCGATGTCTGAATACTCCACCTTCGGATAATAATCCTTAACTGCCGATTTTGACCTTTTTGGACTTGGATTGGTTAGAACTATGAATACATTTATCCGGCATACTGGCTTTTCAATCGTATTTTTTCCCTTGGTGCTAATTTTTGTGCCAGAAGCCACCGCCAACGATGGAAGATCAATCAGCCGTTTCTCGATTCAGGCAATGATTGACAGAGATAATGAAGTTGTTGGAGAGACTGATACCACAGTCCATGGGGGTGATTTTTCCCTGGTGAAAGATCCGTATGCCCGGAGCATTATTGAGCAGCTCAATGGAAAACATGTTTTTGTTACCCCTGCTTCAATTTTTTGTAGATAGTGGCAGGGTAACCGGACATTACTGAATCTTATAGAGATCAAATCAATATTATTCATTTACATGTGTATGTATTTTTATTATATTTTATAAGCACAAGGACTTCTTATCGACAACATCCACCAGTGAAGAGAAAGGAGACCCACATGAACACACCTCAAATAAAAATTCGATTAATGGAAGATGAGGATTTCAATTCTGTTTTAAAAATTGATAAAAAGGTACTTGGAATATCACGCCGTGAATACTATGAACAACGATTTGAAATGTTGTTTAAATCCGGGGAGTATATACCCACTTCGCTTGTGGCTGAAGATGACAATGGCAATGTTGTTGGATTTATCATGGGGAAGCTTTATATTGGTGAATTTGGAATCACATCTGAAGGTGTATCATTGGATACTGTTGGTGTTGATCCTGATTGTCAAAAACAAGGCATCGGTGAACAATTGATGAGTGAGTTTGTTGATCATTTGCGGGAACTTGAAGTAAAAAAGATCAATACTTTAGTGGATAAGAATGATGACCAAATGATGCGCTATTTTAATGCCAATCAGTTCGAACCCTCAAAAAACATTATTAATTTAGAACGCAAAATTTAATTTATAAATTTGTATTCTTGAGAAAAATCGAAGGCGGGTATTCAATTTTCTACATAGCTGAGCAATCAGTTCATAATTTTTCCAAACCCAAAAGTTCCAAACACATGATTGGCATCAACTTTAATCCAGACTTCCTGTTATGTATTATTTTGGTACCATGATAATTTTAGCTGCTGAATTTTGGATACCCATAAGCACTGGAAAAAAAATTAATCGCCTTTTAATTAAGGGGGTTACAGCGACTGTAGATAGACATAAGGCTCGCTTTTTTTATTATCTAAAAAACAACCATTTTCCCCAATAATTTTATCATAAAATGGCTTAACTGAGATATTTTGAACTTCCATCATATCTGATCTAAGTTAACAGACTTGTTTCCTAACTGATTTTATCTATATATCTTGACAGAGCACTGCTCAGAATCTGAGCCTTATCCACGCTGCAATTCACTGCACTTCTCTCGATGCCTTCAATAAGATTAAATGCCATTTTGAAACCGTACATCCCTGCTACTCCTTTTACAGAGTGGCAGATAGTGGTAAGTAATTCGAAATCCCTCTGCTCAAGAGCCTGATTAATATTAGCCGCCCCTTCAGTAAGCAATTGCATTAGCTCGGGCATAAGCCACTCCACTTCTGGAGGCAGTTTCCGCTTAGTTTCTGATTCCAAAGTTATATCATTAGCTTTATTTCCTTGAACTGGATTTTCAGAAAATAGCATAATCATGTTTGCTTTAGGAATTAAAACATTTAATAGTTCGTTTTTGGTAAAAGGCTTAGTAAGGACTTCATCAAAACCAGAATTCAAAAAAATGCTGCGTTGTTCTCTGAATGCATGAGCCGTCATGGTGACAATTCGTGTAGCCGTTGAATTTATAGATCGTTCAATCTCTCTTATCCTCTGCATTGCCGTCGAGCCATCCATAAGCGGCATGCGGATATCCATTAGAATAAGGTCATATTTATTCTTCTTGAATAACTCAACAGCCAATTGCCCGTTTTCTGCACGATCAATTGCGACCGGATATTCGTTAAGAAAACTAGCTATCATCTCGATATTGAGTGAAACATCATCCACCACCAATACATTCAGTTGCGGCATCCTCTCTGGAGAGATTGTTAACAAGACGTTATTATTCACACCCCCGGCAGCTATATTTACAGTCGGTAATGGCAAGCAAAAGCTGAAAACACTCCCCCATGTTTCACCGCTTTTAAAATTAATTTCCCCACCCATAGCAGTTACCAGGCGTTGGGTAATAGCGAGTCCCAAACCGACACCGCTTTTGTTTTTCAAGTGGGTATCCTCAACCTGGGCAAAGCGTTCAAAAATAATTGCCTGTTGTTCTTCAGGAATGCCTTTACCTGTATCCCTGACTTCAAACATTACTGTATCGTTTTTTATTTCATACACACGCAATACAACGCTACCGCATGCCGTGAACTTAATCGCATTACCGAGTAAATTAAGCAGAGACTGTTTTATTTTACCGGCATCTCCAATTCTACATAGAGAAATATTCTGTTCCAACTCAAGCAGAAATTCTATACCTTTTTCTCGTGAGAGATGTGAAATCATGGAATCTACACCCTTTAGTAGAACACCCAGGCTAAAGGGTTCAAACTCCACATCTACAGACCCGGATTCTATACGTGAGAAGTCAAGAATATTATTGATAAGTTCAAGTAGATGTTTCCCGGATAGTCTTAAATTATGAAGATACTGTTTTTGTAATGAGTTAAGTGCTGTTTCTGAAAGTAACTCTCCCATCCCAAGCACAATATTCAAGGGAGTGCGAATTTCATGACTCATGTTTGCAAGAAATTCCGTCTTAGCTTTATTGGCCTGGTCGGCAATCGCGTTTGCTTCTTCCAATCGGCTATTGGCACGTATAGCCTGATAACGATTCATTTCATCAAGTTTTTCCTGCCGCCATTGCTGGGTCTTCAGGCGTTTAAGCTTACGCCGAAGGTAGGCATTCTCTCTTTCCACCTCTGCTAGTCGAGCAGAAATATCTTCAAGCTGGTTTTTCATCATCCACCCTACGGGTTCTTGAGTGTAATGCAACCGAGACAAAAGTATCGCTATGGAATCTGGTGGGGAGACCAACAGAAAACGGCCCTATCTCGCCGTAGCAGTAAAAGCCAAAAAACGGTACCTGTTTGGCGGAAGACCTAAGAATAGAGAATTCCTTATCTGTTTCAGAACCAAGTACATGCCTCCTGGAAGTACAGGAGAAAATCAGGATCAATTCAGCCTCATGATCTCTCAGGTCGGACAGTATCTTTGTATTTGCATCCTCAGCTGAACGGCGAATATCTTCACGCAGGACCTGGCTCAATCGTACCCGACATTTCTCAGGAAATGTTCCAATGAATGACATGCTGCCAGTATCTTTATCAACTTTCAAAGGATTTCGCAGGAAATAACGTTCCTCATTTTCCGAATATACGGCAAGGGGGAAATTTGTATAGGCACCATTGACCTCGCCAAATTCTTCTCTGTAGAATTCATGGGCAGTTTTTCCGTTAATTGAATGAATTATATTTTTTTCAAACCTGTCAATCTCATGGAAAGGACCGAAAGGCAAAGGTCCTGTGAACGCACTAGCCGATAGAGCCAAATCGCCTCCAAGCAACAGAATGGGCATTGCATCAGAATATACTTCACCTCCATAAAATTGAAATGTTTGGACTAAATCAAAGTGATCTCCAGCTGCACCACCAAATATTGGAAAAAACTTTCCCATGACTGACCT
>JASJGS010000246.1:0-16814 GCA_033791445.1 Bacteroidales bacterium
GGGATTACAGGATAATGGGTCCTGGTATGGTCCATCCGAAAATTCTGGGGGTATAACGAATTCCGATTGGAAAAGTGCAGGATTTGGGGATGGCTTTTCCATGATTCCTGACAGGTATGATAATAATATTATTTTCTGGCAGTTCCAGGGTGGAGAGTTCTTCCGCTTCTATAAAGCCTCTGAAGAAATTAAATTGATTAAGCCCTTTCCTGATTCAGAAGCAGAAAATTTGCGCTACAATTGGAATGCAGCCATTGAATTAAGTCCAAGCCGTGATGTTATGTATGTTGGTGCCCAGTATCTATTTCAATCACACGACAAAGGTGATAGTTGGAAACGAATCTCAACTGATCTCACTACCAACGATCCTGAAAAACAAAAACAATATGAAACTGGAGGATTAACGCTTGATAATTCCAGTGCCGAGAATCACTGCTCTATTGTAACTATCTCAGAATCGCCAAAAGACTCAAAAGTTATTTGGGTCGGGACAGATGATGGGAATCTGCAGGTTACAAGAGATGAAGGTAATACATGGACTAATATAGTGAGTCATATTGAAAACCTTCCCAAAAACACCTGGTGTTCATATGTTTATACAAGCACATTTGATGCAGGTACTGCCTATGTAACCTTTGACGGGCATCGTAATGGAGACAAAAAGCCTTACGTATATAAAACCACTGATTATGGACAGAGTTGGAAAACTTTGGTCGATGAAAATATTGAGGGCTATTGTCATTCCATTGTTCAAGATATTGTTAATCCTTCTTTATTATTTCTGGGTACTGAATTTGGTCTATTTGCCTCTTTTAACAACGGAAGCTCATGGGTACGGATGGAAGGTGATATTCCAAAAGTTTCTGTTAGGGAAATAGTAATACATCCGCGTGAAAACGATCTTGTATTGGGCACACATGGTAGAGGAATATTAATTGTGGATGATATAAGCTGCCTGCGCCAACTAACACCAGAAATGCTAGAGAAAGAGGTAGCATTTCTTGAAACAAGTCCATCAGTAATTGGCAATGTTGCCATAAATTCTTCATACGATGGAGACGATGAATTTGTTGGAAAGAATCCTCCCGATGCGGCTATGATAACTTATTATTTAAAGAAGAGGCATGTATTTGGGAATATGCATCTAGAGATATATGATGAGGAAGGTAATTTCATGGTTAAGTTACCGGCTGGAAAAAGAAAAGGACTAAACAGGGTACCATGGACTTTAATGAAAAAGCCACCTAAGGTCCCCTCCTCTCCTTCTATGGCTCAATTTGCTTTGTTCGGGCCCTTTTATGATCCTGGAACCTACACCGTAAAACTTATCAAGGGAAAAGAAACCTATGAAGGTGAAGTTTCTCTTATACTTGATCCTGATTCTCCCCACTCTAAGGAGGACAAAGAGTTAAGGATCAAAACTATCAATTTAGGATATCGTTTATTGGAAGACCTTGGATATGTGGATGCTAAGGCCACAGAAGTCTCGAAAAAAGCCAGGGAGATATCCAATACAATGAATGGGTCTACAAAGAAGAAGCTTATTGCACTTGCCGATGAATTGGAAAGTTTCCATAAGGAGATGGTAGAAACTAAAATGGGAGGCATAACCGGGGAAGAAAAGCTAAGAGGGAAAATCTCATTCTTATATGGGACAACAATTCTTTACAAAGGAAGACCTACTGAATCTCAAATTAATGGATTAAATGCACTGGAAAAAGAAGTGATTGCTTGGGAGAAGAAGATCGATGACCTTCTTGCTGAACAACTTCCAAAGTTAAACAAAACCATAACCAAACAAGGAAAAGAAGCCATAAGCATTCCAAGCCTTGAAGAATTCAAAAAAACAGAAAATTAATATCAACTTAAAAAATCGAATATAATGAATAGAAAATCCTATAAAATTATTGTTGCTACTTTGTTTTTAATGTTGTTCATGCCCTATTTCGCAAATTCACAGGAAATCCCATCATATCTCAGAGTTGCTTCCAGGCCTGAATCGATTGAAGAAGTATCAGAAAAGGTAAAAGCAACATTAAAAACCAATGGCTTCGAAATAATTGGAGAATATAACCCAGAAGACAAAGAAGGGTTAAAAGTAATTGTCTACACACGAGAAGATATTAAAAAAATAACTTATGGAGTGAAAGACAGGGGAGCACTTGCAGCCGCGTTAAAAATTGGTCTTATTAGGGAAGAGTCACAAACCATCGTTAGCATGTTAAACCCAACCTACCTCTTTTACGGTTATCTCCGTGAGAACATCATTGACTATACTTCTTTACTCGAAATTACTGAGGATGCCAGAAAAGCCATGCAATCAATCGGAACTGACTTTGAACCTTTTGGAGGAACAGTGAAATTAGAAAAACTTATTAAGTATAAGTATATGATCGGAATGCCTGGATTTGACAAACCTGTGGAGCTTAAGGAATTTTTATCGTTTAGCGAGGGTGTGGAAACAATCAGAAAAAACCTTCAAGAAAAGACAGGGAATTGTATTTCAGTTTATGAACTGATTGATGATGAGAAACAAATAGCCGTATTCGGAGTCGGTTTGTATGATGAAGAGATTGGTGAAGCAAAATTTCTTCCCATAATCGGTGAAGCACATATCGCTGCTATGCCATTTGAATTAATTTTGCAGGGAAACAAAGCCACAATGCTTCATGGAAGATTTAGAATTGCATTGCACTGGCCAGATCTTACTATGGGAACTTTTATGAAAATAAGTAAAACTCCAGGGGCTGTTGAAGAACTCATGTTGGGCTTAATGGAATAGAGATTTAGAGCTATATTAGCACAAAAGACCATTCAATGAATGGTCTTTTGTGTTTTAGACAGTACACCTATAAGCCGGATTCTGTAACCTGAAATGATAACCAGAAGGTAAACATTTCAGGCTTCCTATCATTTATCTATGTTTGACATTGCTATCAAACTAAATCGACCTACCCCCCGGTAATAAAGCGAGCAACTTATACCTGATAAATCAGGAAACCGGTATACATGGTCTTTCAACTCATAAGACGTACGGCTCCTGCTATCTCCAACAGGACAGGTAGGCTCTTACCCCACCTTCTCACCCTTATCCCCAGACAAGCCAGGGACGGTTATTTTCTGCTTCGTTACTATACCCTCACAGGTATCTTCCAGTTAAGAAGTATGATGCTCTATGCTGTCCGGACTTTCCTCCTTGAACCTGAATAAACAAATAAACAAGGCGATAGAACAGTCTACTGCACTGCAAAAATAGCAAATTCTCTGTAAATAGACGGAAATGATTTAATACGGATACTTAGCAATACCAGAATATCCAAATATTTTCAGGCAAGAATCAAAATGATTTAAATGAGATTGTCAACTGTTTTGACAAATTCACCTAGATTAAATGGTTTTCTGAAACTTTTTATGGCACCGAAGTATTCAGCAATACTTAAATAATCTTCTGGAATGGAGCGGCCTCCACCGGAAACAACTATAATTTTAACGGATGGATCAATTTTCTTGAGTTCAAGAATTGTTTCCATACCTTCCTTTTCAGGCATTATAATATCTGTAACAACAAGATTAACAGGAGTTTCAATGAATTTATTTATTCCTTGTACTCCATCTTCTGCTTCTTCAACTTCGTAGCCTGATTTCTTCAACTTGGAGCACAACATTCTTCTGAAATCCTGATCATCATCTATAACAAGGACCTTTTTCATTTAACTTTTTTAAAACCGGTATACAGATCTACTATTTTATACGTAATTACTTCTTGTTTGTTACAGAATTTACTTTCATCAAAAACCTAGTTAGAAATGGTCCGAACCTTACTTTCCGAACAAAATTATATTATAACAACTTTTTCAATACTTAGCCGGAATCCCAAGCAGACCAGGCAAAAACAAATTCAATTGAAATGCCTTTATTGCAAATATACTAAGGTGGCTCCATATCCATATTCCTTAAAAGAGGCATCCTGATATTTCAATCGAGAATATTTTTCATCCAACATCTTCCGAATTTTATGTTTGAGTTTTCCACCTCCAGCCCCATGGATAAAAACAACTTTCTTTTGATTATTTCTTATTGCAGTCTCAAGTGAAAACTCAAACCTAGCCAATTGCATATCCAATATTTCAGAAGGGCTATAATTATTAACATCATCAATAATTTCATTTGCATGAAGGTCAATTTCTTCCTGTAAATTCTGCTTCTTTTCCTTATTCTCTGTTTTTATATCAGATTGTTTAGTTTTAATTTTTTCATTAAATACAGCCTTTTTACCCGATTGTTGACTGATTATTGGCAGAAGAAATGCTTTTTCATCAAAATATTCATTTTCCCGGAAGGAATCATCCAACTCAATTAAATTTTGATTCAGAATTAATCCCCCTTTTAAGGGTTCAATAGGTTTAAAATGTTCATTCTTGTAAAAAATCAGTTGATATACAATATGTAAAATACCCTCACTGCTAAAGTCGGGTAATTGACCTAAGAATATTTTCTCTTCTGTCATCAGGTCATCATGTTCCCATGATTTCAATCCATTGATTGAATCAATAGCAAGGTGAAAAAGAACATTATATGAACTGAGATTTACAAGGTAAGCATTAGAAATATCTGATCCTTCTCCGGTGGACTTCACTATTCCAAAATAAATTTCATGCGAAAGATCCATTATATTTTCCGATATAGTGCTAATTTCCTTTATGATATTGTTTTCTGGTTCATTTGAAGGTTTATCTCCTATTTTTCGCTCAGTTTTTTTCTCATCCTCAATTGAAAATCCACCTTGCGGAATTAATTCTCTTGCTAAGAATGGTATATTAAAGCCATCAATTGATTCAACCATAACCATATTGCTATCGATAATCTCAACAACCACTCCAGAGCCTACTTCATTCAGGAACTTCACCTTATCACCCACATTAAATGTATTCATTATTTACTATAATATTTAATTAAATTTTGCATTATTACTTACAACATTGAAAGTAATAAATCCCTATTCAATTTAAGCAGAACTGTGAACTTTTCTGTTTAATTTTACAACTGTTATGAAAAATTAAACATCCCTCCTGATATCAATTTCAAGTATGTTTAGTCGAAAAAATATCAAAATAGCTGATTACGAATATTTACTTCCTGACTCATCCATTGCCAAACATCCTCTTTCAGAGCGAGATAACTCAAAATTATTGATTTATAAGAAAGGGGAAATTTCTGAGTCAATATTCAAAATGTTGCCCGGTCATTTACCAGAAAAAAGTTTACTAGCATTTAACAATACGAGAGTAATTCATGCACGGCTTGTGTTTACCAAACCAACAGGTGCTCGCATTGAGATATTTTGCCTTGTACCCATTGAACCATCTAATTATGAACTGTCTTTATCATCTAAAAAGGGAACAACATGGAAATGCCTGGTTGGCAATCTTAAAAAGTGGAAAAATGATGTTCTTAATCTAACTGTTCAAATCGATAACACTCACATAGTTCTTAAAGCCACGAAAATAAAACAAGAAGATACTAACCTTCTGATAAAATTCACCTGGGATCATTCGGATATAACATTTTCTGAAATTATTGAAAAGGCCGGCACCATTCCTATACCTCCATATTTGAACAGGGAGGCAGAGATTTCAGACAATCATAGCTATCAAACTGTATATGCCTGTAATAATGGTTCAGTAGCAGCACCTACTGCAGGCCTACATTTCACTGAACCAGTTCTAAATGAGCTTAAGAATAAAAAAATTGAGAAGCTTGAGCTCACACTGCATGTTGGGGCTGGAACTTTTAAACCTGTTACTGAGGAACTAATAAGCAATCATGAAATGCACTCAGAACATTTTTATATTGGGATCAGTCAAATTCAAAAGCTAATTGAACAAAGTAGTTCTATTATTGCAGTTGGAACAACATCTGTAAGAACCTTAGAAAGCTTATATTGGTTAGGAATTAAGATTTCTCTTGGGAAGGTTCAATCGGACAAGGATTTATATATCGATCAGTGGGATCCATATGGAATGCAGCCAATGCTAAGTGTAAGTGAATCTCTCAGTCATATCCTTGAATATCTAAATAAAAACCACCTACAAAGTCTGGAAGGAATTACCAGAATAATAATAGTACCCGGATACAAATTTAATATTGTGAAGGGACTCCTTACAAATTATCATATGCCACGCAGCACATTATTATTGTTAATTGCTGCATTTATAGGTAATGATTGGAAAACTGTCTATGATTTTGCTCTTAACAATAATTTTAGATTTCTTAGTTATGGAGACAGTTCTCTTCTAATACCATAACCTAAAATATACTCCATTATCAGGTTTATTTACCCAAATCCAGCAGATTGTTGTTATTCAACTCCGATCTTTTGCCAATCAAATTGACCATTTTTAAAAGAACATAAAAGATATCCTCTGGTTCCACTATCTAAAGATTCGGGATACATAGACCCTACAATAAAATGATCTAATCCTGATAGATCATGATGCTCGAAACTATGGTAATGGCCTGAGATATATGCCATCACATTATAATCTCTCAATAAAGAAGTTATTCTATACCTTTCCTCCGAAGAAGAAAGCCTCCAAATTGAAGGAGAGATCCCATTGTAAATTGGATAATGACTTACTACAATAGTATTAGGTAGGCAGGTCTTCAACTCTCCTTCCAACCATCGCAATTGAGTCTTCCCAACTGACCCTGAAGCAGAATCTATGAAAATAAGTTGAATATAGTTGGATATTCGAATAGAATAAACGGATGGCCCATAATATTTCATCCATGTACTCCAGCCATCTTTCTGGTAAAGATCATGGTTTCCAATTGTAACATAATAAGGTATACCTAGCTCCCATAGGTTTTTACGACTTCTACTGTATTCCAATTCAAGACCATTTTCAGTCAAATCGCCAGCAACAATAAGAAAGTCAATATCATACTTAATAACATCCTGACCCAGTTGGTCTAATGTATGAAAGCTTTCCTCAGTAGTATGAATATCTGAAAATACAGCAAACTTGAAATCAGTAGTATCAATTGAGACCTCACCTGATACCAAACCTGGAAAGGATAAACTTTCCTCCACACGGGTTTCAATACTTGCATGATTAAAAAATGCAGTTATATCCTTCTTACATGAAATTAAGGATAGAAAAGCGATAAAAAATATTAGTTTAATTCTTTGCATATTTCACTAAAATGAAAACCTAAGCCCTGTTTCAATCTGAAACTCGTTAACAGCCAGAACAAGACCTGAGATTCCTTTTACAGCTGTTGATATATTTAATTGAATGTCAATATTTTCTTTAATATTATACATCTGCTCAAGTTCTAAAAACACATGGTCTTTTGTTTGGATTCTCATGAAATCATAAGTCCCCATGTTAAAGGCCAGATTCCATTTATCACCCTGGTATATTAGCCACTTGAATTGAAATATTAAATAGCCTTCATCCATCTCATTTTGCCAATCAAACATTGAATGGAAGTCACTATCTTTGATACTAACAGATCTATAGGTGTATCCGATTCCGAACTTAATCTTTTTAAATGGCAAGAAAAATGCCAATACTGCCAGCTGGTTTTCTCCAATATTATAATCCCTATATTCATGATGTGCCAATTCTGCGCTAAAATATAACCAGGGTAAGGGTGTTTTTAATTCTTCAGCAGCCAGATGTAATGATCCGAAACCCGATTGTTGGTTCAGGTGAATTCGTAAGGCCGCAGATAATAGGTGCTTATTGGCCACCTTGAACTTAGCAATATCCTGGACAGATAGGCGGCTTGAAACACCGGATTCATAATTGTAGTATAATCCAGGAATATTAATGAACCTCGCACTTTTCTCCTCCATATCTTGTCCAAATACAGAAAATAGATTCAGAACGAATAATAGTATTAGTAATTCTGATTTCAATGAGGAAGTTTATAGTTTACTGAATACATTTAATCATCTATGGTCATTTTTTCCTTAGGACCATAAAAAGAATCATTATGTAAGGCTCTTCTTTATAAAGTAATACGAAGTTAGGATGCTTAAGTTATTCTAAGTGTTTCCTGAGTATATTAGCAAAATTCGTAACATCCTCCTCCCGGGTATCAAATGAGGTCATCCAGCGGACTTCTGATTTTTCTTCATCCCATATATAGAAAAAGTATTCATCTCTGAGTACAGGTATTAATTCCTTTGGAACTATGGCAAAAACTCCATTTGATTCAACCTTCTGAGTTATTTTAACCTCAGGTATATCTGAGACTCTATCAGCCAGTAAACGTGCCATTTTATTCGCATGAAGTGCATTTTTCAACCATAAATCATCTGTTAAATAACTTTCGAATTGTGCAGAAATAAATCTCATTTTTGATGCGAGCTGCATGCCCTGCTTTCTAATGTATTTAAAATGCTCAGCATGCTTTTTATTAAAAAACACAACCGCTTCCCCATACATCATTCCATTTTTTGTACCCCCGAATGAGAGGACATCAACACCTACATCACCCGTGATCTCTTTATATCCAACTCCCAGGCTGGCAGCTGCATTGGCTATTCTTGCACCGTCCATATGAAGCAACATATCATTCTCAACAGCAAGCTTAGAGATATCAAGGATTTCATCAGGGCGATAGACCGTTCCCATTTCAGTTGCCTGGGTGATTGATATTACCTTTGGCT
The DNA here is from genome assembly GCA_033791445.1 of Bacteroidales bacterium. Lineage (GTDB taxonomy): Bacteria > Bacteroidota > Bacteroidia > Bacteroidales > VadinHA17 > JANTGF01. The sequence goes on from JASJGS010000246.1 coordinate 8,684, forward strand.
GAGAATGATGCTCAAAATCAAACCCATAAAGATGCTTTCTGATAAGGGCAGGAGTAAGTTTTCCATCCTCAGTAGAAACTGGCAATAATTTACACCCTGTAAATTTCTCAGGTGCACCGCACTCATCTTCATTAATATGTGATGTATCAGCGCAAATAATCGAATGAAAAGGTTGGGTAATTGCATCAAGTCCAAGTACATTCGCTGCTGTGCCAATGAATACCAGAAATATATCTACATCCTTACCAAATACAGCCTTTAATTTATTAATTGCTGATTCAGTGTAAATATCATCACCATACCCAATGGTATGACCGTAATTGGCTTCTTGCATTGCTTTAATAATATCATCATGTACGGTGGCATTATTATCACTTGCAAAGCCCCTGGTATTTTTCATTCAATTATTATTTTAAGTCAATATACAGTATTTCTATTCTTTCTCAGATTGTAATGGTCCATCACCCAATAGAAGTGCTGCAAACTGGCCCAAAATCATAGAAAGAAAGTTAAAGAGATGTAAGGCAGGAAATATTAGTATTAATCCGATCAGACAGCAAGCCAGTGCCACCCAAATATTGCTCACATAGAAAAAACCCATATCGATATCTACAAAAGGATAGGTAAAAGGCGCAGAAATGAGGCCACCAACAATAGCTATCAGGGTTACCGTAACTACAAATTGCATTATTCCTATGGGAAATTTTAAAAATAAGAAAAGGAGGCCTTTCCACGTAACCGGTTGCTTTAAATGCAACACAAATTTCCCCCAAAGAGATTTTCCCTCACCTGTTTCTCTTTTCATTGGAGCAATTTTGACCCTGCAAAAAACAATTGCCAATTCCCGCTCAAAAGCAGATAGAAACCACCAGGCTGCCATCATAAGAAGAAGAATGAGAATCCCTATCCAAAGAATAATTAAGCCAAGGCCTAGTAAAATACCCGTCAAAAGAAAAACAAAATAAAAAATGCCGAGTGGAAAAGAGATAAAGTTGTAGACAATATTTAGCCAGGGTTCAGGCTTTGCAATGATTCCAAAGAAATTTTTCATGGCTTAAAGTTTATTTAAATATAATAACGAAACTTACTATAATTTATCAAATCAGAATTTCTCATCATATTTGGTCCAAAGGAAATCACCCAGCTTCCAGGCTTTATCAACAACCTTGTTACCCCAATCCATCGAGTATTGGGTCAGGAATTTAATAGCTTCATTTGGTTTCTTAGGATTATACAATTCAGTTGCCTTCTTCTCAATGAGTATTTGTTCCTCAAAGAGTTCTTGTTGCCAGGATAACCATACTGCATCTACATCATGCCTCATATCTCCCCAGCGTTGTGCAGCCAGCGTTCCCATTCTATTAAATGCCCACCATGCTGATTCTGTAGTGTAACCATCTCTTCCTGGAGTCTTATATGATACAGGTAAATCTTCAACGGAGCAATACACCGGAATGTAAATAGAAGTAGCTACATTATCCATAGCCAACCAAACTACCCCACCAATGGCATCGGGTAACCAGTCTCGACACTGTATAATCGTTGCATACATAGTATACCAACGTGCAATGGTTCGTTCACCTCTCCAGCCCCACCCACCATTAATTCGAAGCATCTTATTCATGTCGTAAGGCATGTGAGGATTCGCAAGGGGTGAAATAACAACTTTTCCATTTTCATCAGCAACAGTTATATCTTTGACCATATTGAAATCGGTTCCTTCATAATAATCCTTAAAGATTTCGATCAACCTGGCTTTGGTTACAGCTTGATCCGGTTTTACAGAGAATGGATAGTTCTCAGCCCAGGGATCCAACTTTAAAGATGGAGCTACAAGATCAAATACTCGCCACTCTCTTCTTCTTGAAGCAAGTGAGTTTCTACTTTCCGGAGCATAGGAATAACAAAAACTAAAAGCCCCATCTCTCTCTTCATTCCACCAGTTGTTATCCCTGGCCACTTCGAAAATATTCTCTGAAGCCAAAAAATAGTCTGGCTGATTTAAATCAATTTCTTTTATAGTACTTGCATTGGCATTTACTGAAATATGATCATCCGGAACCCTTTGTGCCACCCATACTGCACCCACTTTTCCTTTCCCCGGGCCAACGATTTCGAAATGCCACACCTCTTTTTTATCTGCAATTGTTAATACTTCACCATAATCATTCCAACCATACTTAGCAGTTAGTTTATCAGCCATTTTAATAGCTTCTCTGGCTGTAGTACATCTCTGAACCATTAATAGACATAATCTCTGGCAATCAATCAGTCCTGCATCAGACTGAAGTTCATTGCGTCCACCAAATGTAGATTCGCCAATGCCTAATTGATGTTCATTCATACTTGGATAAGCCGTATTTAGAAATGCATAAGTATGTTTAACCTGTGGGATTTCACCAATCTTATCATGCTTGTATGCAGGCATAGCTTTAGAATCATCTGGCATCCTCTTATACATTGGCATCATAGTTCCTGCTTTATAATCTTGTGCTGGAATTATGTTCATCCATGACCGGGTTCTATGAGAATCATCTGTATGAGAGGTATAAACAGATCCATCATCCGAAGCCATTTTTCCAACAGTAATTGTAGTACATCCATCAGGATATCCTCCCTCCCAATCTGGTAAATCTTGAGAAGATAAATTTGGAAAATAGAATATAAGACTGGTAACCAATAATAAGGATGACAATTTAATCTTCATAACAGGAAATTTAAAATGGTTAATGTAAGCTACTTAACAAATTTAATAGTTTATATTGTTTCTACAACTCCGATAAATAAAAGTTTAGTAACTAATTAATCGCAATATATAACTCTTTGATCAACTAATAGGACCAAGCTTTTCAAGTGCTCCCATAATAATTCTATCAAGCTGACTGGTTTCCTCAATTCCAACGGAAAGTCTTATCATTCCAGGCAATGGATATTTATCTCCCCAAACCGGTTCAACAGGTAATAATATTGTTTCCATGTCACCAAGACTTGGAATCAAAGGAATATGATCAGCTACAATTTTTATAAACAGGTCTCTTCTTTCCCCTTTTTCCTTATCGCTATTTCCTTCCAATTCAAAAGTTATCATACCACCGTATGCAATGTTTTCAAAAAGTTTCCTGGCAATCTTGTGAGAACTATGTGATTCCAATCCGGGATACATGGTTTTTTTCACATTGGGATGACTATCAAGTTTTTCTGCTAAATATAATGCATTTTCACACTGCCGTTCAAACCTCAATTGAAATGATTCTAATTGAGATTCCAAGCGATATGCATCATCGGGTGACAACATGTGACCAACCAACTTTCTATACTCAATAGCCTGCTTCATAAGCAATTCATCATTACCACAGATAACACCAGCAGTAATATTCCCATGTCCTGATAAGTATTTTGTGGCGCTATGAATCACCAGGTCAGCACCTGCTTTTAAGGGCTTATATATATAAGGTGTTGAGAATGTATTGTCAATAATAATTTTGATATCTCTTTTCTTAGCCAGCCGAATAATTGATTCAGCATCAGATACCATAAGCATAGGGTTTGAAACTATTTCAAAGTAGATCAACTCAGGCTTTAATCTATCCAATTTCTCCTCAAGATCATCCAAATTATAATTCCCATCTGAGGGATAAAACCTTTCGATATTAAGTCCTCGTTTTTTAATTAATACATGATCAATAAAAGAATTTGTTCCACCATAAATCTCACTAACGAAAAGCCATTTTCCAGTTTTCTCACCCCTTTGAAAAATAGAGACAGCTGTTTCTATAGCCGACATTCCAGATTGTGTCAGAAGAGCCCACTTTGACTGCTCAAGTTCCATAAGCTTTTCCTCACACGACACAACTGTTGGATTTCTATACCTTGAATAAATGTAATTGCCTGGTTCCCTAGGGTGCTCGAGTTCATTATCAAACGAATTCTTCGTTGTTTTTGCATCCCCCAAATCAAAACCAGCATTCCGAAAAATTGGAGTCCGCCTACTATTTATACTTTTCATGTTTTTCAAAAGGTTCAATGTGTATATTATTGTTTTTATTCTAATATTCTAATTTATATGAATTGAATTTAGATTTCCTTTTTTAATGTCTTTTTTTAGCAAACTGAAATATTCATTTTCAGGACTATCTATATAACTACTTGAATAAAAATCAAATCTGTCAATAATCTCTCCCAAAAACAATGGAAAAAATAAATACAATATTCCTATGTGCAGTCCAAAGAATAAAAATACAGGAAGAATAACTAAAAGAAAGACTCGTAAGCTGTAAAAAAACTTTTTCACAATTGAAATTGAATTCCAAACCTCTATTAGCTCAAAAATAACTAGAAAAGTTTTTATTCCTATAATAAAAAACAATGGAATCGGTTCCTGCAAAATGAGGCTGATCCACATTAAACCTGACAAAAATACAGAGGAGCTATCCATCCATAAACCAGAAACTTTCCTAAAATACTTATAGACTCTATCCATTGAAAATAAACAAGAACCTCCAAAAGCAATACTGACAAAACCTAACCAAAGCATTACAGAGTCCAATGAAAGATAAACGATGGATGATACCAAAAATAATCCATAAAAGAAGATTTCCCTGCTCAACCATGAAGATTTCAAATTTCTTAATGCATAAATGGCTCTTAACTTTTTACCCAGATGCAAAGTACTCAACAACAGTCCAAGTACTCCAGCACTAATGAATACCCAGGTATTAACAAACACATAGCCTGAAAGCACACCAACAATTGTTGCCACCAATAAGGGTACTAATAAAGTAAATACCAAAAGCGTCCAATCCTTTTTGATAGAGATTTTGGAATCTGGGGGCTTCAATCTTTTAGCCACATACTTTGAGCCTTGAGAGGATGATGGAGAGGGTATTATTTCCGGTCCTTTTCTTTTTCTTTCAGGAATAAATCTTATTCTGGGATTTATTGTAGATTCCGGAAATCCATGTTCAGACTTAATAAGGCCATCATCGTTAATACTATCAAAACTCAAAGCTCCAGTGGGACAGTTTTTGGAACATGCTGGGATACCCCCATCATTGAGGCGGCTATTGCAAAATGTACATTTGCTAACTACTCCATTTCGTTTATCATATCTGGGAGCATCAAAAGGGCAAGCCCAGGTACAATATTTACAGCCCATGCAGACTTCTGCATTTAACAAAACTGCACCTGTTTGTTTATCTATGGAATATGCGTTTGCCGGGCAGGCATCAAGGCAGGAGGCTTGCTCGCAATGATTGCAAGCAAGAGATAAATTAATTACTGGAAGGTCTGGATAATTACTTTTATTATATGTTAATACCTTTCGCCAATTCTGCGGTGGTAGAATTTCATTCTCAACTGAGCAAGCCACTACACAGGCCTGGCAACCAACACATTTATTTATATCAAATATGAATCCCTTCAAAATCAATAACTTAAAGAAAGTAATACTTATTCATTTAATAACTTTTCAATAAACACCAGGTTATCGTGAAAAGCTGTACCATGTCCCATATCTGTTTCTCGCTGAGCTGAGAGTAGATTCCCTCCCCCACCTTCTGATTTCCACCAGCCATTGGGTAGAGAAACACAACGCCTTCTAATACCATAATTAAAACTTGATCTAATTCTTAACTCACCCTGGCTATTATAAACCTTTACTAATTCCCCGCTGGCAATTCCTAGTATTGAGGCATCCTCAGGGTTGATATCCAGGAGAGGTTCAGGTTCAAACTGTTTGATCACCTTTAAATTTCCAAATTGGGAATGAATCCTGTTTCTTGTATTCGGTGTTAGAAAATAAAACTGATTCTCACTGCCTGTTTGCTCAACTCCTTCATTTAATCTCTCATCTGTTTCATTGTAGTCAGGCAACATATTGACTCCCCATTTAACCACTGCCTCATCTGACAAAAGCTCGATTTTCCCAGACGGCGTATTAAACTTACAATCTGAAAATGCAATTTCTTGAATTCCGGGTGCCATTATCGGACCTTTCTTCAATTTCTCCAAACTTAAATCAGGAAATTTTTTAAGCTTATTCATCAACCATGAATCAATGCCATTATTGGTGGATTCGGGGAAATCACTATTAATAATTTCAGCCGGGAAATTTAATTTTTGTGCCAAAAGCCTGTAAATCTCTGTCTCTGGTTTAACTTCACCAGGAGGATCAATTACCTTTTGTTTCAGCTGAACATAAGGATTCCAGTAGGAACCAATAATGTCGGATTGCTCAAACATTGATTTAGCAGGGAGAATAATATCAGCTTCCAGAGCTGTATCTGTCATAAACTGTTCCACTACAACCCTGAAATCAAGCTTACGAAAGGCTTTAATAATGGTATTTGTATCAGGATTCTGAGTCAAAGGATTTCCTCTCTCTACCCATATCATTTTTAGTTCAGGGTCTCTTTGCTCTAACATAGTATTTCCCAGACGAGCTTTTGAGATGGTTCTCCTAAAAAGACCATCAGGCTTATCTGGAGGGTAATAAGATTCAGGTTCAAGAGTAGAATCGAAAACATAACTTTGTAAGTTAGCATAATGAAAACAAGCCCCTGGCTTTCCAATATTTCCTGTTAGCACCTGTAGGCTTAAGATAGCCCTTACAGTCTGGCCTCCATTTGTATATCGTTGCATACCATAACCTGGCAAAATTGTCATCGGCTTAATTGTGGCAATATAATTCGCAAGCAAATTCAGGTATTTAGAAGGAATACCGGTTTCCTTTTCTACGAAATCCTCAGTATATTTTTGTATCGAAGCTTTGAACTCCTCAAAACCCAACACATATTTTTCAATAAACTTTTTATCAAATAAATTGTCCTTGATAAGAATTTTTGCTATTCCTAGAGCAACGCAAGCATCTGTTCCAGGTTTTGGTTGAAGCAATAGTTCTGCTTTCTCAGCGGTTGAAGTTCTTCTGGGATCAATTACAATTAATTTTGCACCTTTTATAAGCGCATTTTCAAGAGGTATAGACTCCTGCACATTGGTATCAATAGCATTCTTTCCCCACATTATTATAAGCCGAGCATTTTCAAGATCCCATGGAACATTATGCTTATTCTCTCCCAATGTTAAACGAACAGCTTCAAGTCCTGCAGGCCAACATAAATTTCCGTAAGTCGTAGTTGCTCCACCAAAGTTTTTCCAGAAAAGTGTTGAAATTTCATTGAGTAAACCTGACATACCACTTGATTCATAAAATAACACAGATTGTGGGCCAAATTCCTGGTGAAAAAACTTTAGCTTCTCTGATATGTGGTCTAATGCCTCCTCCCAAGAAATTTGATCAAACTGGCCATTCAAATTCCTTTTGAGAGGATATAAAATACGATCCGGAGAATAAACTCTTTCTTTATAGCTTAGACCTTTCAAGCATATACCCTCAGGTGTGGCCAGGTTATCAGGGTGGGGTTCAAAATTTACAATTTTACCATTCTCAACATGAACCAGAAAGGAACAAGTACTATAGCAGTTTCTTGGACAGGCGGTTGAGAAAATTTCCATTAAAATATTTGCTATAAAGTCTACAATATCTTACGAAAAGATCAATTCATGAGGTTAAAAATACACAATATATTTTATTCATCAATAGAAACAAAGCTTTCATCATTCATCTCTGCTGTAAGCCTATGTTTAAAATTCATATATTTACTGCTCATAAATTTTACTAATTAAAAATTCAATTCTATGTCTGACTCAGTGACAAAGACCTGTTTGGTCTGCAATAAAAATGAAATGGAAATTCCATTAACACAATTTGATTTTCAGCAAAAGCCATTTTGGATTTGCCCACAACATATTCCAATGTTAATTCATGACCCTTCAAAATTAATTGGAAAACTCCCTGGTGCAGAAAATCTTAACCCTGCTTAAATCGTAAAAAAAATATCTTTTTGAACATGAGATTTAAATGTTTAAATATTGTCGTTTTTACAATTATTTTGGCAGTTATCTCATTCACGAATTCCAGAGCACAGGAAAATATCATCAAGAGGCCAAAGGTTGGACTTGTACTTTCTGGCGGAGGAGCAAAAGGAATGGCTCATGTTGGAGTTTTAAAAGTATTGGAAGAGGTAGGAATGCCCATTGACTATATTGGTGGAACCAGTATGGGTAGTATTGT
>JASJGS010000247.1:0-4038 GCA_033791445.1 Bacteroidales bacterium
CTGGCTATGTACGATCAGGGAGGTAGGCTTCCTCTGCACGTGAGCTATAAAAACTACTACCAGGCGGTAATGATTGGAGATCATGCCACTTCAGTTATTGTAGATTCTTATATGAAGGGCCTGCGTGATTTTGATGTGGAGAAAGCCTATGAGGCCATGCGAAAAAATGCGATGGAGCCTGGGGAACGTCCAGGCAGTCGGTATGGTCTGGATTATTATAAAGATCTTCACTACATTCCTGCCGAAAAGATACGCGAATCGGTTTCTGTTACCTTAGAAGATGCCTATGACGACTGGTGTTTAGCTAAGATTGCTCAAGCTCTTGGCAAAAATGAAGATCATGGATTTTTTAGCCAGAGATCGCAGTATTATAAGAATCTGTATGATACTGAAACTGGGTTTATGCGTCCCCGAATGGCGGATGGATCCTGGCTTGAACTGTGTGAGGATTTGCCAGAAATAATCAGTACGGGAGTTCATCCATATTACAGTTGCTTTGATCCCTTATGGGTTGGGGTGAGCCCCAATCGCCATTTTACAGAGTCGAATGCTTGGCAATACTTGTGGTACGTGCCTCACGATGTTCAGGGGCTGGCAAATTTAATGGGCGGAAGAAAAGAGTTTATTCGTAAGCTGGATACCTTATTTACCATGACACCCTTTGAATCAGGTGATCATCAATATGCACCCATGAGAAGTAAGATAGGGCAATATGTTCATGGGAACGAACCGGTTCATCATGTAGCCTATTTGTTCAATTATGTTGGAGAACCCTGGAAGACGCAAAAGCGGGTTAATCAGGTTCGAACCAAAATGTATGGAGTTGGTCCTGATGGCTTGTGTGGGAACGACGATATGGGACAAATGTCGGCCTGGTATATTTATAGTGCCCTGGGATTTTACCCGGTTGCTCCCGGACAAAACGTTTTTGTAATAGGGACTCCCCTGTTTGAAGAAATCCGTTTGAACTTTGACGAATATTTTGATAACAAGGTATTTACGGTAAAAGCAGAAGATATATCCGATGAGAATATTTATATTCAATCAGCTACATTAAATGGTGAGCCTTACACTAAAAGTTGGATTTCTCATGAGGACATTATTAAAGGCGGTACTATAGTCTTTAAAATGGGGCCTGAACCCAATAAGAATTGGGGAAGTTCAAATGTTCCACCTTCAATGACTCGATGAACTAATTTAAAAATCATTGCGAGTAATAAGAAGTTTACCCAAATTAGAAGAGTGAAGAAAATAACAAGAAGAAAATTCATAACAAGAGGAATATTAACCGCAATTGGGTTGGTCCTTATTGATTCTTTATGGTTTGAAAAGTGTATTATTGATTGGAATTATTTTGATATTTCTAAAAATAAAAGCAATAAGATAAAAATCGTTCAAATTTCTGATTTACATTTTGATGCCATTAGGAACTTTCACAAATCAATCGCAATAAAAATAAACGCATTCAATGATGGAAGATAAAATTTTCGTACGCAATAGATCATCTGTAATTCGATATGGAATTTACCTTTTTTTACTTTTAGCTTTTGCATGCAAGCAGCAGCCAAAAACAGTTATTGCTCCCTGGGTACCTTACGACGAATCGGAAGAGTTGGCTAAAAATGCGGATCATGAATCCAGAAAAATGCAATACAAGCTCATTCAGTCAAGGGTTTTGGATAAGAATGATATATGGAAAAACGTATCAGACCAGATAAGCAACTTCTCAGAAGAGGATTATCAGGCCTATAAGCCCTTGATCTTTGAACAGGATATCCCCACTATCCAATCACATATTCAGTCTGGTTCCCTAAGCTATGAAGTACTCACACAATGGTATCTCTATAGAATAGTAAAATTTGAAAATGACCGGAATACATACCTGAATGCCATCATTACCATTAATTCTGCAGCAGTTAGTGAAGCGCGTATTAGAGATAAAAACAGATCTGATAAGGATCATCCCATTTATGGTATGCCAATCCTTCTGAAAGACAATATTAATGTTGATGGAATGTTTACCACTGCGGGTGCCCAGGCTTTTATCAACAATAAAACATCGGATGCCTTTATAGTGGAGCGAATAAAAGAAAAAGGAGGAATTATACTTGGGAAAACCAATCTCAGTGAATGGGCAAATTACTTATGTTTGGGATGTCCCAATGGCTATAGTGCAGTAGGTGGTCAGACTTTAAATCCATATGGCCGAAAAATCTTTGATACCGGTGGGTCGAGTTCCGGAAGTGGCGTATCCATGGCAGTTAATTATGCTGCGGCTGCAGTCGGTACTGAGACCTCCGGATCCATCCTCTCCCCTTCCAGTAAAAGTTCCCTGGCCGGGCTCAAACCAACTATTGGCCTATTAAGTCGTGGAGGTATTGTTCCTATTTCAAGTACCCTGGATACTCCGGGACCTATGACCAGAAATGTGATTGATAATGCCATTCTGCTATCAGCCATGAGTGGTGAGGACCCTGCTGATCCCACCACGAAAAACAACCCAAAGAATATAAAATACTGGGAAGATGTAAAGTCTGGAAACCTGGAAGGAATCCGGTTTGGGGTAAACAAACTCTTTTTAAAGGATTCTCTTTACAAGAAAGCGGTAGATGATATACAATCCCTGGGTGGTTTAGCCATTGAATTTGAACCAGAACGGATTGTATTTGAAAACTTCGGGGCTTTCCTCAGTGCTGATATGAAAGTGGACCTGCCTGCTTATATAAGTCAATATGGATCGGATGAAATTCCCTTCAAATCGGTATCCGATATTGTTGATTACAATAAGGAAGATTCTTTAGTTAGAATTCCTTATGGACAGGCTCGTTTTGAGGGGATATTGGAGGTTGATATGAGCCAGGATTCCTTAGTTCAGTTAAAGAGAAGATTGCAGGACGAAGGGATTCGCTTTTTTGAAGAACCTATGGTAGAATATGATCTGGATGTTATTTTATCCATGAATAATCGGAATGCGGGCTATGCTGCTGTAGCCAAATACCCCTGCCTGACGGTTTCAATGGGCTACCAGGAGTCCGGAGAACCAGGTGGTATTACATTTATAGCCAGACCCTTTGAGGAAGACAAGCTATTAAAAATAGGCTATGCTTATGAGCAAGTGACCGGGAAGAGAAAAATACCTAAAAAATACAATTAGATGTCGAGTTAAATCATCATTTGTTAACCTTCCAGAAACCTGGATAAAAGCTATTTGTTATGGATAAGGCACTTAAAACCATGATTGACAATATGCCTGAGAAAACAGGTAAATCTATAAATGAATGGAAGCAGCTGTTAAAAACAAAATCCTTCACAAAGCATTCTGAAGCAGTCAGGTTTCTTAAAGAGGAACATGGTGTAACACACGGTTTTGCCAATACTATTGTGACTCTTTCTAAAGACGAAACTCATACTCCTGATGATTTACTCATGAATCAATATCAGGGAAAGGAAAACCTTGTACCCATTTATGATAAGCTAATAGAAACTGTTTCTGGATTCGGTGCCGATGTGAAAATTGTACCCAAGAAAGGAACTGTCAGTATCATTAGAAAGAAGCAATTTGCTCTTATTAAACCTGCTACCAAAACCAGGATTGACCTGGGCCTTAAGCTTAGGGGAAAAGAAATAGGCAACCGACTTGAAAACTCCGGTCCCTTTGGCACCATGTGCACACACAGAGTACAAATATTTAGTGTTGACGATGTGAATGAAGAATTGAAAGCCTGGTTAGAAGAAGGATACGAGAAAGCAGAATAATCCTGCCTGCCTCTATTCCATAAAATCTGCACTACCATATTCCTGCCTATCTTCACAATATCTTGATGTATAAAATCCCTAGATGTGGGGATTGATAGTTCCATTTTGTCCGGATATCTTTGAAAAGTATATTAAAAATTTAAATTATGAGTGAGCTGATAAAAAATTCAGAAAACAGAAAGAAAAAACTCAAAGAGTTAATTCTCAGACTTCACGAAGGTGAATCGGAACAAAAAGTAAAAACTGAATTAGAAAATACTTTAAAGCAAATTCCTTATGGAG
>JASJGS010000248.1:0-3760 GCA_033791445.1 Bacteroidales bacterium
TAAAACACACTTCGTTGTCAGCATAAGAAGGAAACTCTCCATACAAGCTGTCCAGGGATGAAACCGTAGTTGCGGGCGGATCAATTAAAACATTGGCATAGGCAGAAACAGTGGTAAATGCTAGAAGTATTAACAGATACCTTTTCATGTATTTTTTTTTCATGGAGTTTTCTTAGCTTAAGTAATTGTAGATGTCTTTTTTCTCAATGCTTGTTTCTTTTTAAGAGCATAGAATGAAACGGTAATTGAAAGTATAAAGCCAACTGTAACAATTGAGTAGAAAACACTCATTGGCAAACCAAAGCTATAAAAGAAGATTCCCAGATAAAGGAGTACCAAAATTGCTCCAAAAATTGAAACAAGGAAATTAAAGCACTCATCACACAGGAATTGTGAAAAAGATGATTTTTTCATTTTTGAGAGATTATAAGTTTAATACTATTATTAGATGATTATTCGGGGCTAAATTAAGTGAGATATAATTATTAGACTGTGAGTTTTGTCAGTAATAGCAGGTGATATATAAACGTGACGCAGGTCACACTTAATAAGCGATATCTGTTCGTGCCATGACAAATATCAACCTCATGTACGTTTTTTATCACTACATTTGGCAGCAAATTGAATATACGTGTTTGAGATCATAAAGAATAAAACAACCTGTACAAACTGTGGATTTATTTCACAGGCAGCTAAATACTTAACAAAAGCTGAGCTTAAAGAACTAGCACAGGGAACTGTAGATGTAAGCCTTAAAAGAGGAGATAAGCTCTTTGTCGAAGGACTACCACACTCGCATGTAATCTATCTGCGAGAGGGATTTGTAAAAGTGCATATGACAGGCCCAAACGGTCGTGATCAGATATTGAAATTTGCCCGACCCGGTGCCTACCTGGGAATACAATCCCTTATGGGTTCTGATATAAATAGGTTTTCTGCAACGGCCCTTGAAAAAGTACATTTATGTTATATTAATGGAAACACTTTCAAGAATCTTATTCAGACAAACGCATCTTTTTCGGCAGAAATTATGACATCCTTGTGTAAAGATGAGTTGAATTATTTTGAAAGATTTGTGAGTTTGCAGCAAAAAAATAATAGCGGCAAACTGGCAGATGCTCTTCTATATTTTGCAGAGAGAGTATTCGAAAGTGATAATTTCACTTTACCCTTAACTTATGTTGACCTGGCAGCCTTAAGTGGAACCACCAGAGAAAGTATTACCCGCTTGATGAAAGATTTTGTTAATGGAGGTATTATTACTGTTGACCACCGTGAAATAGAAATCCTCAACAAGGCGATTCTTAAAAAAATTAGTGAAAACGGCTAAGCTTTGAGATTTTCACTATTGCTATTGGTGCAGAATCCTATTTCGCCTTAAAATTTTTACACCTGCCACCCTACACACATTTAAGCTCAATATTATTCTCCATTATTCTGAATTCTCTTCAGTTGGAGATTTTTTAATGCTTTTAGAATAATAAATAGATACTGCTATTGAAATGATAGCCAGGACAAGAAAAGCCAGGATACGGTAGATCAGTTCCAGATTTGCCATATCTACCAGGAACAGGTAAATGGCGGCAGAGATCACGGTTCCCAATGCCATATACCTATATTTGATATTTTTTAGGAGGACACTTAAAATAAAATATACTATTGCAGCTACACCCCATGATAAGCTTACATACTGCTTCGGCACACCCTGGTAGAGGGCATAGAGTACTATAAAAAAAGCAACAAACAAGTAGAAATTCCTAATCATTTCAGTTTTAATTTCAAGCATTTGTTTTTTCCAGTTTAAAATTCGTGCGGTTCCGAGGGAAACAAATACAAATGAAAAATTTATTAAGTTGGTATGTTCTGCTGAAACGAGGTAGGCAATGAATAAGCCTGTGAAAAGTGCAAAGTTCATGATCACAATCAGTTTATTTCTGAACCAAATTGCCATAGAAACTACCAGCAAACTTTGAAGGGATAATAGAAAATAGGCTCCTGGTAAATCATACACTTTATATATCGCCAAACTCATTGCCATGAAGCCGTAAAGTGCATAAGAGGCGGAGGAGAATTTCCAGGGGGAATAATATTTCAAAATAACTGAAAATAAAAGGCAGAATACTGAAATAATAATAGCAATATTCAGGAAATCCTCAGCAAAATATCCAAGGATCATTCCAGTCATTATTGCAGTAAAGGAAATGCCATTCAAGAGGATGAGGTTAGTAACAAAATTTTCAGAGCCTGGATCTTCCTGTCGTATGAGGGTTCCAATTGAATAGATTCCAGCTATGGCAATAAGGTAGAGGTGCCCGAATTCATGTGTGCTTCGTATACCCCAGGGATGGCCCAATACAAAATTATTCATTAACCATATGAAGAATGTAAGGTATACCAGTGGGAGGGACAGGATAAGCAATTTTTTCCAGTCATATTTTGCATATCCAATTATGCCTGCCAGGCTGGCAATGCAAACCAGAGAAAGGGATAGCATTGTTGAGTCAATAACTATAGCCGAAAATAAAATTAACACAAGAGTTATTCCAGCATATAGCTGTGAATTTCTTCTTATGGCCATAATACCCTCGAAAATGAGAACAAGAAACAGGAGAGCAATGCCTAATTTTCTATTTGCAATAAAGGGATCGGATGAGAAAAAATGCAATCGGAGCGTGACATAATATAGAAGAAGATGTCCATTCAATTCAAAAGTTTTGGCAAGATATGTGTTGGATTCACGAAGGTAGCCAACAAATGAAAAAATAGCGATTATAAATCCATACCCAATAAATGCAGAAATAAAAGGGTAGCCTAAAACGCTTATATATTGAGTGAGAAAGCTTATACCCAGGAGAAGAACCAGGTTCCCCAGCCAGGCCAATCCATATTCTCCTATCCTGGATTCAAGCAGTGATCCACTTACCTCCAGGTTCATCCCGGGTAATTCTGGATAGGATTCTTCTATTACTTCTGTTTTTTCATTGACTGAAACTCCTGATTCCAGTTTTTCAAGTCTTTTTTCAAGAGATTCAATTATTTCATATAAATTTTCCAGACTCACATCCTTTTTAAGTGTCATATCTGATATTTTAATATTGAATATTTGAAAAAACAGATCAATTTATGCAAATAGCATTGCATTAATGTTCTTCCTGAACCTTCTTCCAGGGGGGCAATAGCCAGAGAAGGAAAGCCAATATCCCAAAGGGGATGATTAGCCAGAATAAGCCCATAAGGAATCCCTCGGTTCCAACCAGACCCAATTTAAAACTAGTAAATCCATAAAAGCTTTTTGAAAACATTTGCCCGCCAATGACTACGTTCCATCTCATAAAGAAAATTCCGATAAGTACCAGAATGCTTATCGAGAAATAAAGAAATTTCCTAATATTTTCTTTGGGTTTATAGACCTGAAGTATTCCAAGTGTAATTAATGGGATTAAGGTTCCAAGAAAAACCTGAAAAACAATCAAAGTAATATAAAGTTTTCCCTGAACCAGAATGGATAAAATCTCAAAAGATTCTTCAGCTTCATATATTCGATGAATCTGATCAAGAGCTTCAAGAGAGAAGTCAAGGATAATTACAAAAAACAGGTAACGGCCTATGGCATCCAGTGCTTTCATATCAATTTTTTGCTTCCTGAAATAGCTTACAGCCATGTAAACCAACATAACCAGGGCAATTCCTGAAACCATTGCAGAAAAAATAAATATAACAGGCATTAACACTGTTGACCACCATGGATTTGCTTTTATTG
>JASJGS010000249.1:0-4254 GCA_033791445.1 Bacteroidales bacterium
GATCTTTGGCAAATGTGTTCGCTGCAAACAAAATAAAAAATGAAAAAACGAATAAGGTAAAAAATGTTTTCATGATTTAACCTCCTTTAATTAATTATTGATTCAGGAACTCGGCGATTAGTTTAACAGCCCAGATTCACCTAAACCATTAGTGGAGTAGGATCAGAAGACACGTGATTTTCCGTCCGCACCTAACGGTGGGTTTGTCTTTAGCAAATTGTAATTTAAATGATTGGAATACTGAACTTTAGCAATGGACGCGGGATGCTGTCAAGCAGGCAATAGGCGCGTTGATGATATGGTTTGGCTAACTTACGAAAATAAACCTCACCGAAACCGTTGATATCTCCAACTCATCACCGGATTGGATATTGTCCTAATAACAAAGATGTTCTCCATGTATCAAAGGTGCGAGCATGGTGGGATTGGCGTTATTTGTTTGAAAATTAAATAATCTGAAAACTTATGAGTTAGGGGGATCAAACGGAATCAAACGACCATGCTAATAACAAATGAAATCTTTAAGTGTTACTTGAGTTGTCAATACAAAGCCTACTTAAAGGTATGTGGAAAATCGGGGAACAAAACTGATTTCGAAAAATTAAACAGTGAATTTAGAAATGTTCTTGAAATCGATGTTACTCAACAATTTCTTGACAGATATGATCCCGCAGATATTTTACAATCACCCTTACTAAAAATTTCTGATTTAAAGAAAGGTAAGCGGTTTATTCTTACTCCCCATCTAGAGGTAGATAATGTTAGCGTAGCATTCTTTGCTTTAGAAAAGCTCTCTGATCCATCAAAACTTGGAGGTTTTTCGTATGCGCCAATCATATTATATGAAAACAATAAACTCACCAAATCAATTCGATTATTATTAACATTCCAATCTTTCTGTCTTGAAAAATTACAGGGATTTACTATCCAAACAGGGAAAATTATCTATCGTGGTTCTAAGAAAAGAAGCACGATAAAATTAAGTTCTAATTATCGGGTAGTACAAAAGGCTTTACAAACAATACAGAAGCAACACACCGAAAAAACTATTCCCAAATTCATGTTGAATAGACACTGTGAACTGTTTGAATTCAAAGAGTTATGTCGCCAAAAAGCAATTAAGGAAGATGATTTAAGTCTGTTAAGCGGAATCAACCCAAGAGAAATTATTCACCAAAACAATAAAGGTATTTTTACAATCAAACAATACTCATATACGTTTCGAGCAAGAAAAAAAAGAAGGCGTGTCAAAGAGCAAAAGACACCTTATTTAAAAGCACTCAAGGCATTAGCAATTCGTGAAAATAATATCTATATTTATGAGAAACCACAACTGCAAGATACTCAAGTAAAGATATATTTAGATTTTGAAGGAGATCCAGACCAAGGTTTTGAGTATTTGATTGGAGTGATTATTGCTGAAAACAACTCTACAAAGTCATATTCTTTCTGGGCTGATACTAAAGAAGAAGAAAAAAAAATCTTCAAACAGCTTTTCGGCATAATTGCTCAACATGAGAACTACAGCATTTTGCATTATGGGAATTATGAAAAAAAATGCATAGAAAGAATTTGTAATAAATTTTGCGATTTACATGTTGGTAACGTTATTGATCACCTTGTTGATGTTTTTTCTGTAATTCACAGAAATATTTATTGCCCAACATATTCCAATAAATTGAAAGATATAGCAAAATACTTAGGTTTTCAATGGACAGATATAAATGCCTCTGGTCTTCAAAGTATCGTATGGAGACGAAAGTGGGAAATTACAAAAGGTGATGAATTCAAACAGAGGTTGCTCACCTATAATCAAGAAGATTGCAAAGCATTGAAAAAAGTAACCGAATTTGTTTATCAAGTTATTCGTGATTTAGAAACCAATAACTTAGACGCTTCCAGGTTAAAGTATGCACAAAACCAGAAATCAAGTGAGGCGTATAATTTTGAAAAACAGTCGTTCGTTTTTCCTGATTTAGAGTATATAAACCAATGTGCATATTTTGAGTATCAGAGAGAAAAAGTATTTATTAGAACTAATGAGAACTTAAGGAAATCTAAGAAAAAGCAAAAACGAACACATAAAAAAACATATGTAATCAACGAAAAAAGACTTGTAGAAATAAACTTATGTCCAAATTGTGGTAATGACAATTTACTTTCGGCTAAATATCCATCAAGGAAAAGAGTATTTGACTTCAAATTTTTCCCGAGCGGCATAAGAAAATGGATTGTTCAATACTCTACGTTTACATACAAATGTAAACATTGCCGAAAACTTTTTATCCCCCCCAAGTATAAACATTTAGAATTATACGGACATGGATTAGCTTCATGGTGCATGTATCAATATGTTGCTAACCGCATGACGTACGCTCAAGTTACTCAAAGTCTCTTTGATGTTTTCGATTATCAATTCTCTCTAACTTCGATTTTTGGACTAAAAAAGCGAACTTGTCAATTGTATCAAGAATCATACCAAAGAATTCTTGATAAACTTATTCATGGAAAAATTCTTCATGCAGATGAAACAGAGATTAAACTCAGAAAAGACAAAGGCTATGTCTGGGTATTTTGCAATATGGAAGAAGTAATCTATATGTATAAGCCTACGAGAAAAGGGGGCTTTTTACATGATTTGTTAGAAGAATTTCACGGTGTACTTATTTCGGATTTTTATCCTGCCTATGATTCTATCAAGTGCTTACAAAAAAAATGTTTAGTCCATTTAATTCGTGATTTTAATAAAGATCTTTTACTCAACCCATTTGACAATGAGTATAAACAAATGGCCAAATATTTTACGAACTTGCTCAGAAATATTATTGATACTATAGATAAATATGGACTAAAAAAACGGCATCTACATAAGCACACCAAAGACATGAATATATTTTTTAGTCACATATCAAAAAATGTTTATGACTCCGAGGTTGCGGCAAAGTATCAAAAGCGGTTAATGAAAAATTCAGACAAATTATTCACATTTTTAGAATATGATAATGTCCCCTGGAACAATAATAATGCTGAAAATGCCATAAAACCTTTTGCAAAATACAGGATTAATGTTAGCGGCAGAGTTGATGAATCTGGTGTGAAAGACTACTTGATTAATCTGAGTATATATCAAACTTGCAAGTTTAAAAATATTAACTATTATAATTTTTTAACTTCTGGAAAGACTGATATTTACAAGTTTTGCGATTCTTCCAGAAGACCATTTGAACCGGGGAAACAAAAAAATCAGGACGAGCTTCGATCGTAATACCGTTGGCTTGTAACCAAGCCTGGGTACCGGCGGTCTTGCTCAATCCATTCAATATGCGAAATGTACCTCAACACCTCGATTATAAGTAGTATGAGTCTTAATTCCTGTCCGAAGTCTTCAATACAAAATTGAACCATCCTGCTATCAAGATAGATCGAAAACGGTCATTGGAACAGTGGGGATTGTCGATTTCATTCCCCTCTTTTTGGTTTCGGGACCACCCACTACATATAGGGGTTGCCCAGATCCCTTAAAAGGCCTGACTGGGTGGTGTTATTGCTCCAAAACCCAACTATCTAAGACCCTTGTTTTGTGCACATACCTCCAACTTATCGTAATGTCATGGTTTTTTCAGATTTTTTTTGGACATCTTGGTCCTTAACAAGGACAACTGATCTAATTTGGTAGTTTAACAAGATAAGTGATGTTTAAAAGTAGCGTGTACAACCTGCTTTAAAGTGGTTATGAAGCCTGTTGTATCTCCAATATATCTTTCACGAGACCACGCTTTTTCCATCATCCAACCTAATAGATAATCAAACCATCTACTAAATCAAAACATTCCGCCTGGACTATGGCGATTGGAGCCGTCATTCCCAGTTTCCATCCTTGATACCGATCATCCAGATCCAGAGCTACAGCACCAGGCAGTTTACTGAACTCCCGCGTAAAATCACATTCACTGGCATCCCCATCTATCATCTGACCGACTGACCACATTCGTGTAGAAGGCCGATCCCGAGCTATATATTCCCGTATTGATAGATGCTTATTGGGAACGTGTTTTTCCCATTCAAGCTTCTTCAGGGTGTGGAGGCTTCCCACAATTACGAGTATCTTGGCTGAAGGATTTCTATTCAACACGATCAACAAAGACCTCGCCATCCATTCATCACGGGAAACAGTCCCATTGTACATGGAAATAGGTAGATCGATCGCGACTGGAATTGGCCCACCGGAGTTTCGAAACACTTGGAACAGGTGCC
>JASJGS010000250.1:0-21260 GCA_033791445.1 Bacteroidales bacterium
GGGGCAATACCTGCTGAAATGACTGGTAGTTTCGAAAATAGAGTATTTGGTTGTGATATTTGCCAGGATGTTTGCCCATGGAACTCAAAAGTGAAGCCCCATAAAATAACTGCCTTTGAACCAAAAGATGTATTTCTTGAAAAATCGGCGGAAGAATGGTATTTATTATCAGAGACTGATTTTAAAGAGCTTTTTAAATCATCCGCATTGCAACGGACAAAATACAAAGGATTTCGGCGTAATCTCGACTTTATTGCCAAATAACACTTTCCCATTTTCCCACAATTAAATATTTATGGTTATTTTTATCGCCTTTAAAACGCTTAGTTCTATGGGTGATTTCTCATTCGATATAATAATGGTATTCCTCGTTGGAATTACTGGCATGTGGAAAGGATTATCAGCTGGATTTCTATTACAATTATCCCCAATCTATATCTTTTTACTGACAGCACTTAGTTCTACAATTGGGGTTTTAATTATATTCTTTTTTGGCACCAAGATTCGCAATTATATAATAAACCGTCGATCAAAAAAAGGAAAATCAAACAAAGAAAAAAAAGCATTAAAATTGTTCAACAAATATGGGCATATGGGTTTGGGTTTATTTGGTGCTTTGGCTATTGGTCCCCCCATGACCATAATTCTAGGTTTAACTGTTGTTAAGCAACAAAAAACATTCCTATTTTGGACAATTGTTGGTATTGTTTTTTGGAGTTTTGTTTTAACTATAATTGGAACGATTAGCATTGAAACTATCACTCGTTTAACTTAGGATTAATTTCCTGTTTTTATCAGCTCGAAGCACTATTGTAAGTTGTGACAACAATTTCGCGCTTGGAGCGTGGCCCATCAAACTCACATAGAAATATATTTTGCCAGGTGGATAGACCAAGCTTCCCTTTTATAATTGGAATCGTCTCACTGGGCCCAATTATTCCTGATTTTAAATGAGCATCCCCATTACCATCCTGTAAATCATGCTGCCAAACTCCGTTTGGAATCAGCTTTCTCATAAGGTCAATAACATCATTCTGAACTGATTGATCCCAATTTTCCTGTATCATTATAGCGGCTGTTGCTCCCCTCACATAAACATTCACCAAACCTTCCTTTATTCTACTTGATTGAACAATCTTTTGTACTTCATTTGTAATATCGTACAAGCCTTCATGTTGTGGTGTTGTGATTTGTATTAATTCCTGCATTTTTCTACATTTAGATCATATTTCAAAGTTATTAATTTCCAGGGATTCAATAGGGAACAGATCATTCAAAATTATCGTTATGCAACATGAGGAATTCGAAATAAAAAATGCTGAAAACAGAATACTGGCTCTGCAATCATGGGCTCCCAATCAGGATGAGGTGATTAATGGTGTTTTTTGTTTTGTTCATGGAATAGGAGAGCATCTAAGTAGATATGAACACTGGGCTGAAAGGTCAGTAGCTAAAGGCTATGTTTTTTTTGGACTGGATTTATGCTGTTCTGGTAAATCAGAGGGAAAGATAGGTTTTTTTTATTCCTATGATTCAATAATGGATGATATTGACCTATTGATAAAGCAGGCAGAAATGAAGTTCCCTGGAATGCCTTTATATCTTTATGGGCATAGTATGGGTGGGAACATTGTATTGAATTATGGATTAAGAAAAAAATCAAGTATTAAAGGATTAATTGTAACCGCTCCATGGTTAATTCTAAGAAATAGTCCATCAAAGGTATTTCTATCATTAGTGCGCTTTCTCTCAAAGGTGGTGCCTAATTTGATTATTGATACCAGCTCTTCGGTTAGTCCGGAAATTATTTCAAGAGATAAAGCTGTGGTTGAAAAGTATATTCAGGATCCAATGGTACATAATAAGGTATCTCTAAAAATGGCTATCTCCCTTAACGATGCCGCTATTTATGCCATGGAAAATGCTGCCAGATTGGATATTCCATTGCTTTTGATGCATGGCAGTGCAGACCAAATTACAGATCCGGAGGGAAGTCGCCAATTTTATGAAGTAAATACAGAAAAATTTACACTTAAGATTTGGGATGGCTTGTATCATGAGCTACACAATGAACCTGAAAAAGAAGTAGTTTTTGAATATTTAATAGATTGGGTTAAGAAATTAGATTAAATATGGACAAGTTTAGAACAGAAGTTATTCCTGATGCTTTCCCATGGAATATTTCCTACCATTCCACGTCTTTTTTTATTGGCTCCTGTTTTACACGGCATATTGGAACCAAGATGCAGGCCTTGAAGTTCAACGCGGAGGTTAATCCATTTGGGGTGGTTTATAATCCAATTTCAGTCAGGAATAGTTTAGATACTCTTTTAAAGAAAGAACTCCTTTCAGAAAATGACCTGCACTTTAGGAACGAAAATTGGTTCAGTTTCTATCACCACAGTAGTTTTTCAAACCCGAAAAAGGAAGTATGTCTGGAAAATATCAACAGCAAAATTAACAGTGCTTCCACTAAACTTGCTGAAACAAACTATTTATTTATCACCTTTGGTACAGCAAGGGTTTTTAGGAGAAAGGAGACGGAAGAAATAGTGTCAAATTGCCATAAACTTCCGGCTTCCGTATTTAAGCGTGAGATTCTATCAGTTGAGCAGATAGTTGCAGAATATATCTCCCTGTTAGAACTTATGTTTAAGACAAATCCTGATTTAAAAGTAATTCTGACGGTTAGTCCCATTCGGCATTGGAAGGATGGGGCTGAAGGGAATCAAATTAGCAAGTCGATATTACTACTTGCTGCAAGCCAATTGGTTGAGAAATATGAGAATGTTTATTATTTCCCCTCTTATGAAATCATGATGGACGACTTGAGAGATTACCGGTTCTATGCGGAGGATATGATTCATCTTTCCCATTTAGCTATTAAGTACATCTGGGAGAAATTTAGTGATGTAGTTTTCGATCAGGAAACACTGAAATTATTTCCCCGAATACAGAAGATCAATAAAGCCCTTTCACATACTCCATTTCATTCCAGCTCAAAATTATACAAAGATTTTTGCAGGAAAACACTTCAAGAAATTCAAGTTCTTGAAAAAGAGAATTCCAGGATATCATTTGTGGATGAAAAAGTAATCTTATCTAATTATATTGATAACCAATAATATACCTCTTGTTGGGAGCAGTTTTATTTTAGGTTCTTGTATTAATTGCCTAGCTTGCGTCGTTTTTTATAAATAGAATATATGCAAAAACAGGACTTACTGGACGGGAGGAATTTTTTTTATTTATTTTATTCCGGGGCAAAAAAGATTCTGGAGCATCAGCAAGAATTGAACAAGCTAAATGTTTTTCCGGTAGCAGATGCAGATACTGGAACTAATCTGGCATCAACAGTTCGGTCCATATTGGATTCAATAAAACCTGATCAATCATATAAAGTACTTACCGGTAATATAGCTGAAGCAGCTCTGGTTGGAGCCAGAGGAAATTCAGGAATAATCTTTGCCCAATTTTTAAGTGGACTCAATGAAGAAACCTGTGATTGTAATACCATAAACCTTGAAGATTTTGCTACTTCCTTAAAAAAATCGATAAAATATCTTTATGATGCTATAGCCAATCCGGTAGAGGGCACCATGTTGACTGTAATTCGAGAATGGTCGGAATTTATGTATAAACACAAAAATTCTGAACATGATTTTCGATCCGTATTTTCTAAATCCATTGAAGTAGCAAAGCAATCCCTGAAAGATACTCCAAAGAAATTAAAAGTTCTTGCTAAAGCCAATGTTGTGGATGCTGGAGCCAAAGGATTTGTAGTATTCCTGGAGGGAATGAATGAGTTCATGAAAACAAGGAATATAAGAGGGTTATTATCGGCTAGTCGAAATATTGAAATAGTAGACGACTTTCCTGAGGTAACCCATGAAACTTTTAACCATAACTTTTGTACAGAGGCATTGATTAAAGGGGATAAGCTTGATCGTAAAAAGATTGAATCGATTATTAAATCATATGGCGATTCGGTGGTGATAGCTGGTACCGATAAGTTAGCTCGTATTCATGTTCATACGAATCATCCAGAAAAATTAATGACTGAATTAAGAGAAACAGGTACCCTGGCATATCAGAAAGCGGATGATATGCGTAAACAATATGCAGCGGCACATGAGCGCAAATGGAATATTGCCCTTGTTACAGATTCCGTCTGCGATATTCCAGAGGAAATTCTTGAAGAGTATCAGATCAATATGGTTCCTCTTAACCTGTTTTTTGGAGAGAATCAATATCTGGATAAGGTTACAATTAGTCCCGAACAGTTTTATTCTTTGATGGAGGAAAGCAGTGATCTTCCATCAACTTCACAGCCAAGTGTAAAATCTTTTACAAATCTATACTCAAGACTTCTGACACATTACGATTCAGTCATATCAATTCATGTTTCTGGTGGATTAAGCGGCACATGGAGTGGTGCTCAGAAAGCTGCTGAAAAGATTTCAGCGGAATCAGGAAAGAGAATTACAGTTTTAGACTCCAAAACCTTATCCGGACCATTAGGATTACTGGTTTATCGTACAGCTTTGGCAATAGAGTCAGGTAAAACGCACGATGAAGTATTGGCCGAATATACAAACTGGTCTGACTTTACAGAAGTTTTAGTTAGCGTTAAGTCGATGAAGAACCTGGTGAGAAGTGGTAGAGTAAGCCTCCTAAAAGGATGGTTTGCAAAGCTTATGGGAATTAAGCCTATTATTGCGGTAAATAAGGAAGGAAAGACCTTTTTGATGGACAGAACATTCAGTCAGCTTGGGAATATGAGACGGATTGTAAAGCACATGAAAAGCTTAATGAATAAGAGAAAGGTCTGGAACTATTTTATACTTCATGCAAATAATGAGGAGGGTGCAGGCTGGTTCCAAAATCGGATTGAACCCCTTGCTGGTAAAAAACCATTATCTGTTATCAATACATCTCCGGTTATAGGAACGCATCTAGGAGATAAAACAGTTGCGGTTGCTTTTATGTATGAATAGTAGGCTATGGGAGGTTGAATTCTTTAAGAAATCCTTTTTCCCTCATGTTTTCAAGATCAGCCACAGAATCAACCGATAAGGTGTCGATTTCAGTTTCAAGGCATTTAATTCGATATCCTGTTTCCAGCCACCTGAGCTGTTCCAACGATTCTATTTCTTCAAGCGGAGTTTTTTCCAGATGAGATACTTCCTGGAGTGTTTTATTCGTATAGCCATACATTCCAATGTGCTTAAAGTAAGTATGATGCTTTAACCAACTTTTTTCCTTCTTTTTACTATTGTAGGGAATGCATGCCCTGCTAAAATAGTTCGCATAATAATCTTGATCAATTACTACCTTGGGTTCATTGGGGTCAAATAAGGATTGATAATCAGTAATTTTTTTTATTAAAGTGGCTATGCAAATGTTCCTGTCTTGAAAAACCTCTATAAGTTGACTGATTTGTTTTGGATCAATAAAGGGTTCATCGCCTTGAATATTTATTACCACATCAATTTTAAGTCCATTTATTTTTTGAAAAATGTCAACAGCCTCCGCACAACGATCGGTACCACTTTGATGGTCTGAATTAGTCATAACAACGTTTCCACCAAAACTATCAACCTCATCTTTTATTCTTTGATCATCGGTTGCCACAACAACATTATCCATAACTTTTGATGCCTGGTCCCACACTCTCCTAATCATTGATTTTCCATCAATAATAGCCAGGGGTTTACCGGGAAAACGAGAGGACTGATATCGGGCTGGGATTATACCTAAGAAGTTCATTATTTCTGGTTTTATTATATATTTTGATCTGGTTTACTGAGAAAGAAATTTAATTAGCTTCAATTTTCGTTTTGAGTAAGGAAAGTACTTTATTCTGGGTTCAAACCAATAGGATTTATTCAAAACACTTTTGTAATGTGAAAAGCTTTTGAATCCAGCTTCGTGGTGATAACTGCCCATTCCGCTACTGCCGACTCCGCCAAAGGGCAGGTTCCCATTCGTAAGATGCATAACGGAATCATTTATAGCACCTCCACCAAAAGATATTTCAGTCAATATTTTCCTGTATTTTTTCTTATTTTTTGAATAAATATAACAAGACAATAGTTTTGGCCGCCTTTTAACCTTCATAATTACATCATCCAGGTTGTCAAAAGCAATTACTGGGAGAATAGGACCAAAAATCTCTTCCTTCATAACCTCATCATCAAAAGTGACATTATGGAGGACAGTTGGGGCAATAAACTTTTTCTCCCTATTAATTTTAGCCCCACAATAAACTTTTTCCTTATCTATTAGACTTTCAAGCCTTGTAAAGTTTGCATCATTGATTATCCTTACGTAATTTTCTTTTGCATCATCAATATCACCAAAGAACTTTTGAATGAATTTTTGTAAGGCTTGTAAGAACTCCTTTTCAATTGATTTGTGTACCAGTATATAGTCAGGTGCTACACATGTTTGGCCTGCATTCAGGAATTTGCCCCAAACAATTCGTTTTGCCGTTAGGTTTATGTTGCAATCGGACAATACGAATGTTGGACTTTTACCTCCCAGCTCAAGGGTAACGGGCGTCAGGTGCTTTGCTGCTGCCTGGTAGACTATTTTGCCAACCCGGGAGCTGCCGGTAAAAAATATTTTATCGTATTCATAGGATAGCAGTTCGGTTGTAATGTCAACACCTCCCTCAACTACTGCAAAATATTCTGCTGGGAAATGGCTGTTAATAAGTTTTGCAATAATGGCTGAAGAGGTAGGTGCTATTTCACTGGGTTTAAGAATAACTGTATTTCCAGCTCCCAGAGATGATACAATTGGGGCCAATGATAATTGAAATGGGTAATTCCAGGCACCAATAACAAGGGTATTTCCATATGGCTCAGGAAAAATACAACTTTTTGCCGGGAAATTTGCAGCATTCGCTGGTACTCTTTTTTTGCGACTCCATCTTTTCACTTTTTGAATGGCTTCATTTAATTCTCCATAGATTACCGAGAGTTCTGTGATTTGGGTTTCGTATTCTGATTTTCCAAAATCATCATAAATGGCTTCGAGTAGACTTTCTTCATTATTTTTTAAAACAGATTTGAACTTCTTTAGCTGCTCAATTCTAAAGGAAATATCTTTTGTCTTATTTGTTAAAAAAAACTCCTTTTGATCAGATAATAGTTTTTGAAGATTCATTTTTTATAATTTCTTAAAAGTAGATGGAATTAGAAATCATCAGAAGCATTCCCTAGTATTTTGAAGTTATAGGTAAGTGTAATAACTGGTTGTCCGAAAATTGACATTTTATATCCTTTCACCTCACCATCCTCCATATTAAAATAGATAGAATAGGGGTTTCTTCTGCCAAAAACATTATAAACAGCAAGCGTAAAGGAGGAATGGTTTAATTTCTTGGCTTTTAAGTTCCCGTTTAAAGTAGCAGCCAGGTCAAGTCTTATATAGTCTGGTATTCGAAACTCATTTCTGTTTGAATAGAATATCCGGTCGACTTCGCCAAAACTAAAATAACCGACAGGATAGGTTATAGGTCTGCCAGTATTATATACAAAGTTAGCAGTAACGTTAAATCGTCTTGATAATTTTGAATTAAAGACCACTTTCAGATCATGTGGTTTATCATAGTTTGCCGGGAAATAATTCCCATCATTAATCCTTTCTTCAGCATAGGGGCCATTTACTTTATGGAAAATACGCGAGTAAGTATAACTTATCCAACCAGTAATACTTCCGCTGGTCTTTTTCACCATAAACTCAACTCCATAGGCTTTTCCAACTCCTGATAGAATGTCTGTCTCAAGGTGTTCATTCATGAGCAGTTGAGCACCTCCTTTATAATCGATAATGTTGTTTAATTTTTTATAATATGCCTCAATTGAAGTTTCTCTAGTATTCTTCTTGAAGTTTCTATATACTCCAAATGAAAGCTGGTCGCTTCGCTGAGGTTTTATATACTTATCACTTAACTTCCAAATATCAGTGGGAGAAATCGCTGTGGTATTTGAAATCATATGTATATATTGAAACATTCTTTGCACCCCAGCTTTTAGGGAAAACCCTGCGCCGACAAGGAAACGGGATGAAACTCTGAATTCAAGGTTTGGATAAAAGGCTCTGATTTGACCACTGCTATAGTAAGTTGTGTCAACTATATTTCCAGGTGCCATAGGTGCACTTCCTGCATAAATGTAATCTGAATTCGGGCCAAATGAAGCATAAAGGTTTAGTCGTAGTCCACCCGAAATAGTAATAAGAGGTGAGATTTCAAACTCATCACTGAGGTATAGAGAATTTTCTATTGACCTTTCATCTTCCAGGTCTTTAGGTACAATCTGGGAAGTATCATTATATGGTAGCAGCCTCCCTGGTGCAAGCCTGTAAAATGTAGTATTTAAGCCGAAATTAACCTTGTGCCTTTCAGCAGGGAAATAAGTGAAATCAGCTCTTGCCAAATTCTGATTAAGCCTGTAATACATTGTATTCATTGATGTTGAATCTTGCAGACTACTAATCTGGTAATTATAATTACTCAGTATTGCAGAAAAATCTGCAAATAAGTTTGGCTTAAAGGTGTGGTTCCATTTGGCTGTTGCAGCCAGGTTACTATAATCAAATGCACTTTGTCTGTAATAATTAAAATTATCCTTGCTGTAATATCCTGAAATTGAGATTTTATTTTTCTTATCGATATCAATATTTGTCATTCCCTGAATATCGTAGAAATTGGCGGTGCTTTTTTGTAGCTGTATACTTGAAAGCTGCTTTAGTAGCCAATTAGAATATGTAGTTCTGCCACTTAGAATATAAGTTGCCTTATTTTTAATTGGACCTTCAACCATTAGCCTTCCTGTAACCGGGCTAATCCCTCCGCTAACTTTAAATTTTTCTTTACTTCCTTCCTTCAATTCTATATCCATCACTGATGAGATCCTTCCACCATATTCAGCTGGAACTCCACTTTTATAAAGAGTAACATCTCCAATAATGTCAGAGTTAAAAGCGGAAAAGAAACCAAAAAAGTGTGATGGGTTAATAATTGGTGCATTGTTTAAAAGCATAAGATTCTGATCTGTACTGCCTCCACGAACATTGTATCCGCCAGCAGCCTCCCCAACAGATTGAACACCCGGTAATAGCAACGAACTTTTTATTACATCAACCTCACCCATCCCCATTGGAATCTGCTTCAGCATTTTAATGCTTATTTTTTCAGTTCCCATCCTTAAGTTATGAACTTTATTTTCTCGATCTGCGGTAATGGTTACTTCATCAAGCTGGTTTACTTTCTCATGCATCTCAATGTCAAAGCTGCCTTTAGAATACATGGTTAAATTACGCCGGGTGGTCCTCATTCCAATTGTTCTGTATTCAACAATATGTTGACCCCTTGGAAGAGTTAGAGAATAAAACCCATCCACATTTGAAGTAGCTCCTATTTTTAATTTTTCAATATAAACAACTGCACCAATTACAGGCAATCCAGTACCTGCTTCCTTAATATTCCCCGATAAATTTACTGTGCCGCCCTTATGTATCTCTGAAGGATTTCCAATTTTAAAGACCTTAAACTCATCGTTTATTTGCTTTCCTTCATCAGTAGAAATTGATGGTAGCACATAAATACTTGAGTCAATTCTAGCCATTTTATCAGCCAGATACCTTTCATACTCATCCTTGAAATCTGTTTTAATGGTGTATCCTTTTGAAAGAATAATTTGATTTTCATCGGTAATTATAAAGGTAAAACCACTGTCAGATAAAGTTTGGTTTAATACTTTACCTACTGCTTCGTCTTTTAAATCAACATTAATATTTAGGCTATCGACCCATTCTGGGGAATAATAGATTTTATAGGGAACCTTATTTTCGATACTATCAATAAATTCTTGAAACGATGCATCCTTTAACTGCAGGCTAAGCTTTTTGTTTTGTGCCTCAGAGAATTGAAACAAATGAATCAATAGGTAGAATAGTAAAACTTTTTTCATCCAATCATGTTAAGGCATCAGTAGGCTGTCATAATATTCCAAAATACTACCAATCTGCTTTTTTCTAGCTTTTCTTACTTTAATCTTAGAAGTTTTAATATATTTCTTCAACTCCATTGATTTATCATTAAATGCCTTTAAAAGGCTTCGCTTTCCTTTAAATTTATATAAAATTCCTTCGTTTACTACGTATTTGTCAGGCCTGTATTTGTATATATCCCTGCCTTCTTCCACTATTAAATCTGACTTATGATGAACTATGCATTTACTATCTCCATTATAAATAACTTCATAAAAACCATTTCTTTTTTTAGCTTTTGGGTCATTTGGGAATTCAAAATATTTAAACTTTAAATCTCCAGTCGATAGCATTATATTGAATTCATCAATTATATATTTGTTTATAGCAATTGGACAAATAGAGCTATTTATTAAGTTTTCAGGATCAAAATAAACCGCCAGGTCCTTATAGGTATCATACTGAAGCATAATATTTTCATATTTATTCCCATGAATAACTATGGAGGCTGTTGGCATTTGTTTTGAGGGCATTAAAGGGCTGGAGATACTGGGGAAAAAATAAAATTCGTATTCCTTTCCGTTTAAGATTTCATTAGAGACATTCATAAACTGGTGATGCAGGTCATTAATGTATTTTTCTTGTTTCAAGAGCATTGAGTCACTAATGAATGA
Organism: Bacteroidales bacterium; assembly: GCA_033791445.1. GTDB lineage: Bacteria > Bacteroidota > Bacteroidia > Bacteroidales > VadinHA17 > JANTGF01. Next base: position 10,677 of record JASJGS010000250.1, read on the forward strand.
GGTTTTGCTTGAATTGGGAACTTCAAAATTATTCACTGGTTTTTGACCAGAAATTGGTTGGCAAAATACACAATAGGCTAATAGGACTACGATTATTGTTTTCACAATTGAAAAATTAGAAAGTAAAAATACTATGTTAAAGCCATAAATAAAGAAAAATACAATCTTATTTTTGATATATTTGCTTTTTCAACATCCAAACCTTTTCCGCGTAAAATAAATAAATGAATAGAACAATCCTGATTGCTATATTATTTATTCTGGCACTTACTACATGTATTGATCCATACACGCTTAAACTGAATGATTACGAGTCTTTGTTAGTTATAGATGGCATTATTACACAGGAGCCTGTACCTTATACAATTAAGTTATCCAGAACCTTTCAGGACCAGGACACTGTGCCTGATATGGTAACACATGCGGAGGTAAGGGTTGAAAATTTGCAGGGTAATGTAGAAATATTCAATGAGGAAGCTCCCGGCATTTACAGATCAAATCCGGCAAATTTTGTGGGAAAGACAGGTGAAACATATACCCTATATATTAAAACAATCGATGGATTGGAATTTGAATCCGATCCCTGCCTTATGACTGAAGCTCCAGAAATCGATAGTATATATTTTACCTACGACAGGGAATTTTTAAATAATGGGCAGGAAGAGGAAGAAGGAATAAGAATTTTCCTGAATGCTTCGAATGAAAATGGAGTTTGTAATTTATTTCGTTGGGAATTTGAGGAAGTATGGAAATTTAGAATACCTTACCCCGTAGCCTATGAATATCTGGGAAATGAGCAGGTTGAGTCTATACCTGTTGTTAACTACGCTTGCTGGAATACCAATTATTCTAGTGAGGTGTTAATACATTCCATTGATCAGCAACAATCATCACAGATTAGCAAAAAACCAATTAATTTTATTGCATCAAGACTATCAGATCGTTTATTGATCCAATATAGTATACTTGTCAAGCAGTATTCGTTAACGCAGCCTGAATATGAATTTTGGAGTAATCTTAAACAAGTTTCAGAGGGTGGTGGTGATATCTTTGAGAAACAACCTTTTTCTGTGAATGGGAATATTCATTGTGTAAACAAGCTGAATCAAAAAGTACTTGGGTATTTTCAGGTTTCGGATGTAAAACAAAAAAGAAGATATATTACGTACAAACAGCTTTTAGAGGTGGATATTCCAAGGTACCTATACCCTTGCAAAAGAATTGATATTGGACCTATTGATTATTTTGATCCTGAAAATCCTGGATTTCAGACACTTCCAACATTTGATCAAATATATAGTTGGTATTCAGGTTATGTTTTTGTGGGCCCTTTATATAATGGCTTAGCACTTGAAAGACTTATGTTTACTTCAAGAGTATGTTCTGATTGTAGCATGACTGGTGACCTCCAGAAACCTGATTTTTGGGTTGATATAATTGAATAACCAGACTGAATGAAACACATAGGCATACTCCATACAAAATCTTTAATGTTAAAGTACCTGCTTGTTGTATTAGTGGGTTCTATATTATGCTTTTCTGTCAATTCCCAGGATTTAATATCAGAGATTGAAAGCTATAATTCAGAAAATTATAAAGAAGAGCTTTATTTGCAATCAGACAGGGATATATATATTGTAGGGGAGCAGATAAGGCTAAAAATATACAAACTAAACGCCTTCAATAAAAAACCAAATAATGTAAGTAAGGTAGTTTACATTGAATTACTAAACAGTAAAGGTTATCCGGTTCAGCAAATAAAACTTGGTGCCAATAATTCATCTGCAACAACCAGAATTGTATTGTCTGATACCTTAAGCAGTGGGAATTATTTGTTACGTGCCTATACCAACTGGATGAAAAATTATTCTGAAAAAGACTTTGCTTTTAGGAATATTTCAATAATCAATCCGTTTCAAAAGCTTCAAAATATAAGTATACCCTCGCAAAAGGCAAATGTCGATACAGTTCTTTTTTATCCTGAGGGCGGGAAACTAGTAGCAGGGATAGAATCAAAAATTGCTTTTAGAGCCATCGATAAATTGGGTAGTCCTCAAAATATGGAAGCGGTTCTTGTGAATAAATTGATGGATACAGTGTGTCTGGTAAAATCAGATGAGGCTGGTTTAGGTACATTTTTGTTAAATCCTGGCAGAAGCGAATTTTATAATCTCTTATATAAAAACAATCAAGGTGATAGACAACTTTTTCCAGTGGGGGATGTTGAAAGTTCTGGCATTGTTTTATCTCTCATTCAATCCGAGAATACACTACCTTTCAGATTTAGAGTTAAAAGAAGAAGTAATTTTAAGGGAGTGAATAAATATATTATTCTGGTAAAATCAGGAGGTCTGGTAAAATATCTGGAAGAGCTTAATTTCGGAATAAGCGATGAGTTTGAAATAAACAGGGATGTTCTACCCTCCGGTATATCGCAGGTAATTCTGAGCAACCAGGAGGGTGATGAGCATAGCAGCAGGTTCATATTTAATGAAATAAATGATAATTTGTATATAAATGTAACTCTCAATAAACCAGAATATAGTAAAAGGGATGAAGTATTTGCCATTATTAGTGCAACAGATGCAAATGGGAACCCAATGGAAGTAGATTTATCCGTATCCGTTATAAAATCAGTTGCAATTGATGAAAATCGAATAAGCATTGATAACAGATATGAGCAGGTAAGTTTTCCTAAGCCAGAAAATAGTTCTCTTATGGTCTTGAACGATAAATTATTACTTCATCCAACTATTAATTTTGATTTGAAAGAAGCCTCAGAACCGGAGTATTTGCCAGAACTGGAAGGTGAAATTGTTAGTGGAAAACTAAATAATAATAGCACTGATGAACCCATTGGCAATGAGGATGTAGTTTTTTCATTGGTAGGGAAATCGGCAAAATGCCAGATTTACACCACTGATGATTCTGGAGATTTTCATTTTTTAATCAATGAGTATGGTCTTCAGGAGGCCGTGATACAACCACTTAATAATAAAATTGAAGATTATTTTGTGGAACTCAAGCCTGATTTTATAAATTCATTTAACCATTTTCTTCCGGGACCTTTTTATTTAGATACTACTTTACTTAGCGAACTGAACAATAGTATAATAAGTATGCAGGTGGAGAATATTTATAGGCCCTATCATCAGAACCTTCTGAAAACTTTTGAAGATACTATATTTCCGAATTTTTATGGGGAACCTGTAGAGTCTGTGGTTATTACTGATTTCATAACACTCACTACTGTAAGAGAGGTGATAAAAGAGATTGTCCCTCATGTATTTTCTCGTAAGAAAGGCGATGACTATTCTTTTCGTTTAATTAGCGAAATTCATGGTCAGATATTTGAAAACGAACCATTTGTAATAGTTGACGGTATCCCGTATAATAATATTGAAGAGATTTTGAATATGAAAGCCACAGACTTGGAGCGCATAGATGTTGTAAATCTCAGGTATTTTATAGATGACCATATATTTGATGGTATTTTACATTTTGTTACCCGAAAGGGAAACCTTGATATTTTGGAATTCGATTACTCCACTTTTAGACAGGCATACAACACTTTATCTCGCGAGTCCATTTTCATTTCACCGGATTATAGCACCGATACTTTAAAAAATAGCCGAATACCTGATTTTAGAAACACACTTTACTGGAATCCTGAATTAAATACAGATAAGGATGGGAGTGCCCAATTTACCTTATACACCTCTGATGAGACCAGCGAATACACCATTTTAATTGAAGGCATTTCTCCTGATGGCCAAACCGGTACAGTGAGTAAAGTTTTCAGCACTAAATAATCTAATATAAATTACCAGAGGTGTCAATATCCTGACAATTAGCCCAGATCATGCATATTGTTTAAATAGTTTTTAGGAATTAAAGCCCTATTTAGCAAACTTTTTGCGAAAAATTTCGTAAATTTACATGAATCGGTCCATATAAACTGTTATGATGACCTACTATTTTAAAGGAAGACATTTGCTGGGCATAGGTGATCCCTATGCAATATTATCCGTAAAAGAGACGGGTGAGACATTCGAGACTGAATTATTATGCTTTCTTGATTCGTATGATCGCCTTTCGCTTACTGGCCCAAAATATTTTATTTATCCGAAAGAATCAAATGGGTTGAACATCGATGAGATTCTGGTTTTTGAGAAAGAAAGGGCAGTAAAATTTATAATTGATGAAATCCTGGTAAAGTGTTTTAGTAAAAAGCTTGAGAGAATTAAGCTTAGTCGACTCCAACTTCATGAAGCGAATGTTGAGACCCTGAGGCCACTCTGGTTTAACCATATTTTGGAATTGGAAAACATTACCCGGAATATAAAAAATCAGCCTCTTAGAGATATGATTGAAATAAATCAAAAAGTAGGTTATTATTAGTCTGCACTTCCAAACACCTTTTATAATCACACCATAGTTTGTTAACATTTGCTTTTAATTTGAGCAGATGGATAACGCTTGCGAATTATCTTACATTCTAACAATTTAATCTGGTTGATCTATTTTAAACGCTTTTAAGTTTCTAAAGTAAGCTTGGTAATAAATCCATTATCTAGAGTTCTATTTCTAATATTTTAGGTATTTTGAAGCCCTAAATTGAATAGCTCATATCAATTGTAATTGTACTTTTACATGCATATTGTGCAAATCTAAATTTTTCCCTAATTATTAGAATATGGAAGCTTCAGAATATCTGGCATTTATTCCTTTGTTAATTTATGGGATAGCCCTTGCTGATCTTTTAAGTGAATGGAAAAGACTGTTTGATCCTAAGGATTGGTATTTACCCTATTTACTTTTTACAATTATACTTACAGAAATGGCAGTATATAATATTTACATCTACCTGGATCTGGTTCTTCAGTTTGAGGGGCAAAGTTATTTTCGGTATCTATCTTTTTTAATACCACCATTTTTGTTCCTATTAACTACCAACAGTTTCACCCCTGAAAAGCAGTCTGTTACTAAAGAGTATTTTATTGCTAAAATGCCGGTTTTCTATACTTTAATGGCTCTTTTTGTTGCCAGCCACTTTTTCTATTCATTTAATGAGGGTGCTCATACCATTGTTATTCGGATTATTGCTGCAGCAGTGTTGATAATTTTTGGTTATTATAGAAAAGTGTGGTCTGTATATTTAATATTTGTTATTTGGTTGATTTCTTTTGTTCTTGTTAAAGGACTTTCGGTATTTTCTTGAAATCAGGCATTTTCTAAATTATTGATTAATCAATTGTTCAAGATTAAACTTTTGTCGTTGTAATTTCTTAAATTAGCCATAAATATAGAAGTCATGAACTTTAAAGTTGTTTTATTTCTAATTTGTTGCCTGATTTTACCGTATACCAGCAATGGGCAAAAGAAAAATAAGAAGATTACTGTCACTGGAACAGTGCGCGATGCAAGAGGTGCACCTCTGAAAGGAATTAGTATTTATGTTGATAATTTTAAAACTTCTGCCATATCAAATCAAGAAGGAGTGTATAAAGTAAAAGTTAAACCTTCCATTGAACTTATTTCTGTTTTCAGTTTAGAATATGGTGGACAGGTGGTGGAATACGAAGGTCAAACCAGTATTAATTTTATCCTTACAGGGGATTTATTGCCAGCTGATGGAAATGTACAGAATAAAGGGCAAAAAGTTGATATCGGCTATCAGGAGGCGGAGAAAGAAAACCTGACAACCAGTGTTGGCGAGGTTGATATGAAGAATGCCTCAAAAGCGAACTATACTAATATCTACGATATGATACGGGGAGAAGTACCTGGTGTAATCGTTAATGGTACTCGTATTAGCATTCGGGGTGGATCTTCAGTAAATGCTGGTAATGAACCTTTGTTTGTAGTTGATGGATCTCCTGTAACCACCATCAGTGGTATTAACCCCAATGACGTTGAATCAATAAGCATCCTGAAGGGTTCCTCAACTGCCATTTATGGTGCTCGTGGAGCCAATGGAGTAATACTTATTGATTTAAAAAGTGGCAGGAAAAAATAATAATAATGCTTTTTTAGTACTTGGAACAAATTTGTTTTTTTGGAGAATAAGTTCCCTCCGGTGACTAATTTTAGATTTATTGAAAAAAAACTACTAACAATACCTTATATTTGCATGCCTATAAACAAGTTGGCTAAAATTTAAATTAGAAAGAAGAATGGCAAAATCCAAACAAACATTTGAGAAAAAAGAAAAAGAAAAAAAGCGTCTAAAAAAACGAAAAGATAAACAGCAAAAGAAAGATTTGCGTCAATCAAAGATGGAGAGTGGTGAACCTGATAGTATGATAGCCTATGTAGATGAAAATGGGAATATCACCGACACACCACCCGATCCATCCAAAAAAATGAAAGTTGATGCAAAAAGTATAGAAATTGGTATTCCTAAAAAAGAAGAAACGTACGTTGACCCTATCCGGAAAGGAAGAGTTGAGTTTTTTAATGATTCAAAAGGATATGGCTTCATAAAAGAAATAGGTACTGGTGAGAAATATTTTGTACATGTTCATGGTTTAATTGATGAAATAGGTGAAGGTGATAATGTCACTTTTGAACTAGAGCGTGGGCTAAAGGGTATGAACGCTGTTCGTGTTAAGAGAGTTTGACTTCCTGGATCTGGGGGTTGGCCTATCCATTAACTGAATTAATTAGGTGAATTTTATAATTGTGAAGGCATTTTTAATGCCTTTTTTATTGCAAATCATGAAGCGTAAGGATAATTTAATTACACTAGATTAATGATCAGATATCTCGTTTATATAGCTTTTATTGTACTTTTAATATCCTGTGATTTTAAGAAGCCTGTCACGCAAGAGGCTAGTGATAATATTCAGTCTTACTCAAATTCATACCAGCCACCAGCATTTATAAATGACCAGCGTAAGCAGATTATTGAAGATATAGCTCTGGCAATACAGAAACTGATTGAGGAGCATGCCCACAATAGCAATATTCCGGGCATAGCCTACGGAATTGTGGTAGATGACAGCTTATTGCTTGCATCTGCAACGGGGCTTATTAACCTCGACTTGGAACTGCCAGCCACCATTAATTCCAGCTTCCGCATTGCATCAATGACAAAGAGCTTTACGGCTATGGCTATTTTAAAATTGCGTGATGAAGGGAAACTGAAACTAGAGGATCTCGTTTCTGATTATATTCCAGAAATGGCCAACCTGAGTTACCTAACTAAGGATGCACCAGCAATTGATATTCAAAACCTGCTCACAATGACTACGGGATTTCCCGAAGATAATCCATGGGGAGATAGACTACTGGAAGAAACCGATTCAATGCTGATAGCTCTTATTGCAGAAGGAGTTTCTTTCTCCAATGTACCATCTTTGAACTTCGAGTATAGCAATACTGGCTATGCCCTTCTGGGGAATATTGTTTCACGGGTTTCAGGCATGCCTTACCAGGAGTACATACAAGAGAATATTTTGCTACCCCTTGAGATGAAAAATACATACTGGGAGTATTCTTCCATTCCCGAAAATAAATTAGCCCTGGGTTATAGATGGGAAGATGAGCAGTGGAAGTCAGAACCAATGCTCCACGACGGCTCCTATGGAGCCATGGGAGGACTCATAACCTCTATTGAAGATTTTGGTAAATATGTGAGTTTTCATTTATCGGCCTGGCCCCCCAGGAATGGAGAAGATGAAGGACCTGTTAAAAGAAGTTCCATCCGGGAAATGCATACACCCCAATTCTCTCACTTGAATTCAAACAGCAAGGACTTAAATGGGGAACCCTGTCCGACTATTTCAGGATATGGCTATGGCCTGGGGATTAGTCGGAATTGTGAAGGCAAAACCTGGATTCAACATGGGGGTGCACTCCCTGGTTTTGGTAGCAATTTTATCTTTTTCCCTGAATATGGTATAGGCCTTATGGCTTTTTGCAACTTGACCTATACTAGCCCCTGGCCTTTAAAAGAGATCAATAAGTTGCTTTTTGAATCATCTGACTTGCAAACTCGTCAGCTTCCAGTTTCTGAAATTTTGGAGCAAAGACAAAAGCAGATAGTCAAACTAATTCAAACCTGGGATCCAGCCCTTGAGGCCGAGATTCTGGCAGAAAACTTTTACATGGATGAATCCAGGGATCATCGAATGGAGTCTATTCAAAAGATACTAGACGAGGCTGGAACTATTGTTACTGTTGAAAAAATGGAACCATTCAACCAGTTGAGGGGGACATTCAATATTCAAGCCAAAAATGGAGTAATCGACCTTTATTTTACTTTGAGTCCGGAAAAAAATCCAAAAGTTCAATACCTGGATGCATATTTCAAGCCAAAGGAAAAATAACTATAGACTGTATTTCTCCTTTTGCCTAAAGAACAATACTGGGATTTTCTAATCTTAAGGTCTAAATGCATCAATTATATCCGCTGTATCGTAGTAATGCCGGTGCCTTACAATTTTTCCATCAAGGATAGTAAAGATCATTAGCCAGTCATGTTCATATCTTTTTCCAGTTGACCTAACCTGACCTTGATTGCTACCTTCAACTACAACATTATCTCCTTGAGCAGTAAATCCAACAATTTCAAACTTTTCAGGTTGAACTTTGTTAACAAGTTCCTGGAAAAACTGCATCACCTCCTTTTTATTGTGGCATGGTTTAGCCCAGCTTATCTCCTCAGACTGGTTTTTAGTAACTGGAGATTGCCAATCGACCTTTTCAGCAACCATTTCTAAAGCAAGCTGCACATCTCCTCGTCCAAAAGCAGCAAAGTGTTCCTTTATAACTTGTATGTTTTCATTTTTTGACATTCCAAAATCTTTCTATTAATTCAAAAACGAACTAATACATTGTTTCACAAACTATGGGAGCATATTTACCAAATATACAAAATATTATTAGGGAAGAATAAAAAGTATCCTCGTACCTTATTATGAAGCTGAATGTGGTTACCTTGCGTTATTGGTTAAGGAATTACCTGCTAATATGGCTTAAATCTAATTCTGGATACTACCAACCACCCTAGTAATACATATTCAGCTAATAGTATGATTTTATTAAGTTATACTATTAGAAACCAGATTCCGTTTTACTCGTATAATTATGGATTAACTTTAAAAATACGATTATGAAAAAAATGCTGAAAATTTATTGGTTAGTATTTGGAGTCGTATTGCTTGTTTTTACTTCATGTGAAAATTCAGGTGATATTGGAAATCCCCCCGAATTGCCCCCATATGAATCAATGGCAATGGACTTTGATGATTTTAGCAATAATAAATCATTAATAACAGAGAATAAATCATATGAAATTGCTACTAATGAGAATTGGTTTTATTCGGCACTAGTAGTTGGTTTCTGGAATACAACCTTATTTGCCAATCTGGCTGTTCCAGTGGCGGCCTATAAAACAGCTTTTGCACATACACCGGTTTCTCTGGAAAATAATAAGTGGCAATGGCAATATACAGTGGAAGGATTTACCAGTCAATATACAGCAAGGTTAACAGCAGAATTAACCAGCGAAGATATTCTTTGGGAAATGTATATAATGAAAACTGGGATCGAAGGATTTGAGGAATTCTTATGGTTCTCCGGAGTTTCTCAGCTGGATGCCAGGAGTGGGTATTGGGTACTGAATCATAGTGCCAACTTCCCGGAGAATATGTTGCTTATCGATTGGCTAGTTGAAAACGATGAAGTAGGTAGTATAAAGTATACTTATGTAAGAGAATTAAATGATAATCGCGAAACGGATACATTTAAGGGCAGCTATATACTTTATGGCTTAAAGGATACCGATTTGGATGCTTTTTATAATGTTCATGCTTTTAATAATGATATTAGTGAATTTGTTGATGTGGCTATTGAATGGAGCAGGACCAATTATAATGGACATGTTCGATCTCTTAGTTATTTTGAAAATGACAACTGGCATTGTTGGGATGGAACCGGTCAAGATATAGATTGCGAATAGCAAGAATATAAAATTTCAAAATATTAGAAAGGCTCATTTTTGAGCCTTTTTTTATGGAAGTAAGATTCATTTTACGCTTAGTAGGTACAAATACCAATATTCTATTTTGAAAAATGAATATTGGCACATCATGTAAGTTATAAAATGTTATTTTTATCACTAAAACAGATTAAAAATAACTCTTTAATTAAAACACATGATGGGCATGAAAAAATTTGTGATCGCAATCAGTTTATTTGCCATAGCTTGGCAAACATTTGGTCAGGATACTCAGTTGTTGCGCCAACCTACCGTTTCCAAAACAGATATTGTTTTTGTTTACGCCAATGATCTCTGGAAAGCAGATCGCAATGGTGGCGATGCAATGCGTCTGACCACCAATGAGGGCTATGAATCCTTGCCACATTTTTCTCCCGATGAACAATGGATTGCTTTCTCTGCTCAGTATGAGGGCAATACAGACGTCTATGTGATACCTGCAACAGGTGGGTCACCGAAAAGGCTCAGCTATCACCCTGGTGCAGATTTTGTCCAGGGTTGGACACCGGAAGGCGAAGTAGTTTTTCGTTCCACACGCATCGGTTACCCTACCCGCCTCAATAGATTTTATAAAATTG
>JASJGS010000251.1:0-5631 GCA_033791445.1 Bacteroidales bacterium
ATTTCAGGACGACACAATCCCTTAACAGCAATAGTTTCAATTTCAATTTTTACACCCAGAGGCAATTTAGCAACCTCAAAAGCAGCCCTGGCTGGTGGATCTTCATTATAAAACTCAGCATAGACTTCATTCATTGCTTGAAAATCATTCATATCGTCAAGCAAGCAGGTAGATTTAACTACGTCTCTTTTTCTATACCCAGCAGCCGACAAAATAATTTGAATATTCTTTAAAACCTGAGCGGTTTGTTCTTTGATACCTCCTTCAATAATAAGCCCTTTTTCAGGATCAATTGGTATTTGTCCTGAAATAAAGAGCATTCCACCAGCTTCTACAGCTTGACTATATGGGCCCAGCGCTGCCGGGGCTTTTAATGTTTTTATGATTTTCTTTTTCATACCAATGAAAGATTTTTTGAGCATATAAGATTCAAAATTTCCGAAGCATGAAATTAATAAAAATTAAAAATCTCTCCAATCTTTACGTCTATCATACTTTAAATCTTTTAAGATGGATGCCTTTGCATTAATCCCAAAAGTGTAGCTCTGGTGGCGCCCAAAAGGTATCAAGGAAAACCGCATTTCCCAGCAATGTAGGTCTCTATATATATTTAATGATGTATAGGAAAGTTCATTTAAAACAAAATCCCAACCTGAACTAAGCCCAACCTTCCATTTTGGAGTTAAGCTAATATTTCCATTAAAATTAAGTGTTTGGGTTACTTTCGAGGTCAAACCTGGCTTTGAATAATTGAAATTATAGCGGATAGTTAAGGACCATGGAATCTTAAAATCAACGTATCCAGGATATTTTGTTGACCCTTCAGGCTGAATATTTTGCAGAATCTGATCTTCTTCATCCATATTCATCGAAGGATCCGTTCCCATCATTCTATTTTGATTTCTAGGAGGAGCAGCCCCTCCACCTCCCTGTTTAGACTGAAAAGTAAAATCCACACCAAAGCTAAAACGAGTTAAACGTGCCAATTTCCCGGTTTCAACAACTTCAAATTTATTGATTTTCCTACCATCCTCATTCAGCGTGTATGGGTCAAAAGCTCCATTAAAATTCAGTTTAACTTTACGATTAAAAACAGTTGTATATCCAGAAAAATTTAACGGGGCAAGGTTTAGTGAGTCAGCAAAAATATTGTAGTTGGTACTAAAATTCAGGTTATCAATGATCTTAACTTTTTTAGTATCTTCCAGGGTATCAGATTCGCTTCTTCTCACTTTCATTTCAATATTATTGTTTAGACCGAAGGTAATTACTCCTGATTGTCCATTCAAGGAGGGAGTACCATAAATATTATTCTGAAAATATGAATACACCTGTGTTCTTCCTGTTGTATCTACCTGCACTGTATCATAATAATTTGGAGACAGACTGCGCATATCTGGGACATATGAGGCGCCTATAGAGGGGGTCATTAAATGCCGTATCGCCACTACCTTTGAATCAGGGTTCTTAAACTCATACATACCATAAATCTTAGGGTTCAATAATACAGATATCGCAGGCAGATAGGAATGTGCATATTGCATCCCTTCAATAGTATCCGTGATAACAGTTGGAGTAACTTCACCAGTTACCGGATCAAGGTAATTGGGATCCCAGTTTTTCCGTATCGATTTAGTATAGAGAACGCCCTGATATTGCACACGGGGGGAAATGTTAAAATTCCGGAATGGCTTGAAATTTGCTGAAAGAGGAATCTGATGCTTGAAGCCATTATCCATATCATCCCAAACTTCTGAAGTAAAAAGAAGAGAATCGATGGTATTGATTTTGTTTTCTAAATTTGCACTATAACTTAATTCGATATTCTGGTACCACTTTGAACTACCAGCAGTTTTCGAAAGATTTCTGAACGGGTAGATCCTATTCATATTGAATGATAGCTTAGGCAAATTCAAGCTTACTGATTGATTCTGGCTATTCTGACTATGATTCAAACTACCACTAAAATTAAACGGTGTTCCCTCCCATCTTTTTGAATAGGATATACTAGATTGTTTTGTGTTTGTAAGATAATTAGTCTCACTGTAGCTATGGTTCTTATCATAGCTTGATGAACTCATATTAACAGAAGCAGAAAAAGTGCTTGAAGGTGATGATTTCGGATCAAGGCGATGCGACCAATTTATTGAATAGTCAGATTGTCTAACATAATCACCAATATCTAGATCACCTGCTACGTTGTTGTAATAACTAAATGCAAGATTACCACTAAATCTATACCTGACTTTGTAATTTGATCGAATTCCAAATCCCCAGGTACCATTTGAATAAATATCAGCCGTGAGAGCCAGATCGAAGTAATCACTCATGGCAAAGTAATAGCCTCCATTGCGCAGGAAAAAACCACGGTTCTTTTCTTCACCCCATTCCGGGATTAAAATTCCCGAGGCCTTCGTTTGTTGATTCGGAAAAAAGCCAAAGGGTAAGATCAATGGTAAAGGAATACCCTCTAGTACCATGTATGCCGGCCCAGATACAATTTTATCATTGGGTATCACCCTAGCTTTTGTCAGGGCTAAGTAAAAATGTGGATCAGGGGCTTCACAAGTAGTGTATTTGCCCTGTGATATGTTAATTGATCCGTCTGCTAATTTCTTTGTTTTGGCACTATGTAAATATCCACCCTCCTGTTCTGATATAATCCCGGTAATAATCCCCTTTTTTGAACTAAAATTATAAGTTAGAGTAGATGAGTCGAAAGTTTCCTCTCCTTCAGTAAATTCAGGTTTCCCGGCAATTGCGCCTGTACTATCTGGTAGTCCTTCAGCAAAAACAATATTTTTATCCAGATCAAGTTCAATATAGTCTGCTTTAAGCGTAATATCCTTATAGATAACAATGGCTTCTCCATACATAAATACTTTTTGATTGACAACATCAAATAATATGGAATCTTTTGCATCATAATCCACCTGAGCATCCAGAAGCCCATCAGAATTATCTGCCGTTGAAACTGCCGGAGTAATAGTATCCTGCATTATACTATCTCTAACAACTACTAATGAATCATTCTGTGGCATACTTTGTGAAGATGCACAGTTAGGAATCATAAGCAAAAAAAAGAAAAAGAAGAACTGAACCAGATCTTTTAATTGCTGATGTATTATACTATTTTTGTATGATATTAGTTTATATAAGATAGTTTGATACCTATTAACAAATTAAGAAAAACCCAGAGGGTTTAAACAAATCTAACCAAAAAATACTCACCTAAAAATGCACCGTTCGAAATTAATTGTTTTTTTGCTACTGAGACGATTCATTTTCTTAATAATTATTAATTTTGGCGTCTTTTTATTGCCAGCTTCAAATCTAAGGGCACAAAATCAATCTAACGAGTATAGAATCAAAAAAGTTGTTATAGATGCAGGGCATGGCGGAAAAGATTCTGGGGCACGAGGCAAAACCGCTATGGAAAAGGATATTGCTTTAGGTGTTGCGCTTAAACTCGGTAAATATATTGAGAATAATATAGAAGGAGTAGATGTCCTGTACACCAGGAAGAAAGATATTTTTATACCACTCTACAAAAGAGGTGATTTTGCCAATAAAGCTGATGCGGATCTTTTTATTTCAATTCATGCCAACTCGTTTCCTAATAATCAAAATGTTAGTGGAGCTGAAACCTACGTTATGGGACTGCATACAGATGAAAGAAATTTTGATGTCGCGAAGAAGGAAAATTCTGTAATTACTTTTGAAGAAGATTATACATCAAATTATGAAGGTTTTGATCCAAACTCAGCAGAATCCTATATCATATTTAGTTTAATGCAAAATACTTTTCTTAATCAAAGTGCTGAATTTGCAGCAATGATACAAAATGAGTTCCGCAACAAAGCACAGAGAAGAGACCGAGGAGTCAGACAAGCAGGTTTTGTTGTATTATGGCAAACCACCATGCCCAGTGTATTAGTTGAAACCGGCTATGTGTCAAACCCCAAAGAAGAAAAGTATCTCAGTTCAGCTACCGGCCAGGAATATTTGGCCTCTGCGATCTTTCGTGCCTTTAGAGATTATAAATTAAGAATTGAAAGTCGAAGTCATTTCACCCATGCAGCACCCGAAGAAAGTATATACTTTAAGGTTCAGATTGCTTCATCAGTGAATCAAATGGCCTTAAAAGCTGAGAGCTTTAAAAACTATAAAGAGGTTGAAGAGTTTCATGTTGGGAAGTGGTACAAATACGCTGTTGGAAAATCCTATGACTATGATGACATTGTTACCTTTAGCAAAGAAGTACGTAAGAAGGTTACAGGGGCATTTGTAATTGCAGTAAAAGATGGTGAAATTATACCCTTGAATGAAGCACTCAGAAATAAATAGTTATATTTACTTATAGTTTACAATATTTGTTGGATTATCATAATTTTACAAATACTATATTAAACCGACAGGAATGAAGATTAGAACCGAAGTTAAGGTTGGCATTATTGCAGTTGTTTCAATTGCCATTTTTGTCTGGGGATATAATTTCATGAAAGGTGTGAATATTGCCAGGCCATCTCAGACCTATAATGTTGTTTACCAGGATATAAATGGCCTTAAAAAATCTAACACAGTTACATTAAATGGATATAAGGTTGGTCTGGTAAGTGATATTCATTTAATGCCAAATCAGACAAAGAACCTTTTGGTCAAAATTCTGTTAAGTGAGGATTTTAAAATTCCGATAAATTCAACAGCTGTGATTTATAGCGTGGACTTAATGGGTTCACAGGGAATAAAACTAGAACTTTCCAATGAATCTATAATGCATAAGCCAGGAGATACTTTGGCAGGGATTGTTCAAGCCTCTATGTTGGACCTGGTTGGAGATGAACTCATACCTGTTAAAACCAAAGTTGAAAATGTACTTACATCTATCGATTCTGTAATGTCAGTTGTTCAGTACACTTTTACACCTGAATTTTCAAAAAATATAAATGGTACAATGCAACATCTGAATCGATCCGCTGGGGCTTTAGATACTTTCCTAACAGCAGATGATGGCAAATTTAATAATATTTTAACAAACCTGGATTCAATTTCAGCTTCTCTGAAGAATAATATGGATGAACTTAATCTTATAATGGGAAATGTTGCATCTATAACTGATTCGATTGCAAGTGGAGATATTAAAGAACTTTTAACAAATCTTAATTCAAGTACTCGGGATTTACATGTGCTTCTTTCCGGTATTAATGAAGGAAAAGGAACTATAGGAATGCTGGCAACAAATGACACTCTTTATTACAATCTTGAAGACCTTACTAAAAGTCTTGACTTACTTTTGATTGACCTTAAGGAGA
This sequence comes from Bacteroidales bacterium, assembly GCA_033791445.1. Classification (GTDB taxonomy): domain Bacteria; phylum Bacteroidota; class Bacteroidia; order Bacteroidales; family VadinHA17; genus JANTGF01. The sequence goes on from JASJGS010000251.1 coordinate 5,313, forward strand.
ACCCGGGTAAGTATGTTAAATTCTCAATGTTTGGAGGTGGCAAAAAGGATAAAAAGAAATCTAAAGAATAAGATATTGAGAAGTTGTTTTTGAATGGAATTTTATTTTTTTGAATTATTATAGAGTCAAATTATTTAAAAGAGCGGTTTTTTTGCATACTTTTTTCTAATTGAAATCAATCTAAAATAGGAATTTTACAATTTTACCTGAATAATACTTGAACTATATACACTCAATCAACTCATTAACAAATTATTATCAATCTAGTATTGCAAATAATTCATAAAGATCTGATTATCTGAAACATATGCACTGATGA
>JASJGS010000252.1:0-11252 GCA_033791445.1 Bacteroidales bacterium
GGGTCAGATAGAGTTTTTACATATGAAAAATGCTGTTCCAGAAGAGTTTGTAGGGAGAGTAGAATATAGGGATCATCATCAATTACCAATATTCGACCATTCTGTTCCATAGCTAAAGTTTTACCTCCTTAAAAATTTAAATTTAAATAATAATAACTAATCATCGTCCATAAATGGACATTTATTTGTCCAAAAATGGACAGATCGAAAAAGCCAGCAATAAAAACTACTCATAAACATCTATATATCTTTCATTTACAAAACATGGCACATAAATTGGAATTATTAGAGCAAATAAAATCACTCATTATGTTCAGACAATTTTTCAAATCGCTATTCCGGAATATTTGGCGAAATAAATTGAATAGTTCCATCAATCTGCTCGGACTGGCAATCGGTATTGCAACGAGTTTTCTGATTCTCTCCCATGTTAGCGATGAGCTCAGTTACGATAAATTCTATCCAAATGCCAAAAGAATATACCGGGTAATAAATCAGGCCTATTATGGTGACCAGGAAAGAAATTGGGCTCCAACAGCTCCTGTTTTGGCGGAAGAAATGATGAACTTCTTTCCTGAGATTGAAATGGCTACTCATTTCAGACAAGCAGGATCAATGACCATGAAATACCAACCTGATGAAGGAGAACCCAAAATATTTGATGAAGATTGGGGATTTTTCTCAGATTCAATTAGCATTGAAATGTTTGGATTGGATTTTCTACATGGAGATAAGTTGACGGCTTTGAGGGATGTTAATTCGATAATAGTAACGCAATCCTTTGCCAGTAAATACTTTGGAAAGGAGAACCCCATTGGAAAAACGATCCTTCTACAATCAGAATTTCCTGTAAAAGTAACTGGAGTATTCAAAGATTTGCCACATAATAGCCATATAAAGATCGACTTCCTGGTGACTTTTGAGACTTTTAAAAATTTCATTATCGATATGGGTTATGAAGAGCTATTTAACGCAAGAACGTGGGCAGGAGTTTATACATACGTTCTCCTTGATAAAAACAACCAGAAAAATCAGATCGAATCGAAAATGCTGGATTTTGAAATGGAATATTATCAATTTGATATCACCCGTGAAGAAATGGCACAGCAAAATATGTTCTCTCTTCAGCCTTTGACGGATATACATCTACATTCAAATCTTGAACAGGAAATACGCAAAAACGGGAATATGGTGTATGTGGTTGTTTTTACAATTTCTGCAATATTCATTTTACTAATTGCCGGGGTAAATTTTGTTAACCTTACCACCTCCCAATCCTTGAAAAGAATGAAAGAGGTAGGAATAAAGAAAGTTAACGGTGCCTTTAAAGGACAACTCACCCGCCAGTTTTTAAATGAATCTGTAGTTCAAACTATAATTGCCGGCTTGATAGGAATTCTACTAATAGATTTTTTCATTCCCCTGTATAATCAACTCTCAGGAAAAGAGATTACCCTGCTCCAGGTATTTTCTCCCTTTAACATTGTCATCATGTCAATATTAATTGTGGGCCTTGGGATTTTATCTGGAATATATCCGGCATTTTTTGTATCCTCTTTAGACCCGGTTAAAAGTATTAAGGGCTTAAAAGATCCCCAATCAAGATCGAACACGCTAAGGAAAACTTTACTGGTTATCCAGTTTGTTCTTGCAGGTTTTATGATATTCTCCACTCTGATTGTATTCCTGCAGATGAAGTTCTTTGAAAGCAAAGAACTGGGATTCAGGAAAGAAAATCTAATAGCTATATCTATTGATGGAGATCTATCAAGATTTATCATGAATGACCCAACCGCACTTAAAAGTGAGATAATATCTCATTCTTCCATTATTGGTGTAAGTTTTGCGTCAAATCTACCTGGCGAGGACACCAGTGTTGAGGGTTTGCGACCCGACAGTCTTCCTAATAACATGGAACTTCCCTCTTTACGCTTTATGCGTACTGATAAGGATTATTTATCAACCATGGATATTGATCTGATTGAAGGTATGGATCTCAAGGATTTATCAGCTGAAGAACATTACTATATCCTCAATGAATCTGCCGTGGAAGTCTTAAATTTAAACCAGCCCATTGGAACAATAGGCAACAGTATGTTCGGAGGACCTGGAAAAATAGTTGGTGTGGCCAAAAACTTCCATTTTGAATCACTACATAGTGAAATCGAGCCTCTGGTACTTGAGTATATTCCAGGACCAGAAGGAAGGCAGATTGGATTCGCATATTGCATAGTCCGTTTCCAACCTGGCCAATACAATGATGCTATGCTTCATTTGAAAAAGACAATTGATAAACTTGCTCCGGAATCAGTTTTCACTACACAGCTGGTTGAATCATTCATGGACAAGCTATACAAGGATGAAGCCAATGTATTGAATCTTTTCAAAGCATTTTCATTTCTCTCAATACTAATTGCCAGCCTGGGATTATTTGGCATTTCAGCTTATACTGCTGCTTTAAGAACCCGGGAAATCGGTATACGGAAAACCTTTGGTGCAGGTGTCACATCAGTAACCAGGCTTATATCTTCAGAATTTATGATATATGTAGCTATTTCCCTATTAATTGCCTTGCCTTTAGGTTATTACATCATGAATAAATGGCTGCAAAACTTTGCTTTTCATATTGATATTAAGTGGTGGGTAATAATCCTATCTGGCATTATAACTATTTTTGTTGCTCTGGTTGCTGTCAGTTACCAGGCCATAAGTGCTGCACGGACAAATCCAGCAGTAGCTTTGAGGCATGAATAAACAGAATGGGGTTCTGATGTTTCAAGATAGTTTAAGGATTGTTTCAAAATGGTTTCAGGAGCTTCAAGTGGATCTATTAGTGTTAACCTTATCAGACTTTCAACGTTTCTCCTTCGCTACGTGCAATAACTAGGGCACCTGTTGTATCACTCCATACATTGGTAGCTGTACGGAACATATCCAATATTCTGTCGACTGCAACAATTAGGCCGATTCCTTCAAGAGGCAGGCCAATGGCAGACAGGATAATTGCAATCATGAACAACCCTGCCATGGGTACTGCGGCTGCTCCAATGGATGCTATCAATGCTGTTATAACTATGATTACTTGTTGTGAGATATCAAGCTCAAGGCCATATGCCTGGGCAATAAACATGGCTGCCACACATTCATAAAGGGCTGTTCCGTCCATATTCATAGTAGCACCAAGTGGTAAAGTAAAACTCGAAACCTTATTGGATACACCATCGTTATGCTCTACTGCTTCAAGGGTTAATGGGAGAGTTGCCAGAGCGGAAGAAGTGGAAAATGCTGTTATTAAGGGTGTGGAAACAGCTCGAAAGTGTTTTAGAGGGTGCACCCTCGCTAAAAATTTTTGTATCAAAGGAAGTGTAATAAATGCGTGTATACTTAAGCCCAGAAAAACAGTAATCATATATAATCCCAGTCGGCTACCAACATCTATCAGGGCCTGCATTCCCCCACCTTGATCCACCAGAATATGAGAAATATTACCAGCGATGATTCCAAAAACGCCAAAGGGTGTAAACCGAATGATTAGCATTGTAATTTTCATTACTACTTCAAATGCAGCCTTAAAGAAATCATCCATCACTGCACGATCCTTTTCTCCAATCCTAGTTATAAAATAGCCAAAAAGTAAAGCAAAAAATATGACCGACAACATTTTTCCCTCTGCAAAAGCTTCAAATAAATTGGTAGGAATTATTTCTATTAAAGTTTTTCCAAATGAACCCGCTTCAATGTCCAATCCGTCAACAACTTGTGTAAAACCCAGATCAGCACCTACGCCTGGCTTGAAAATATTTACCAACACCAATCCGGTTAATATCGCAATAGTGCTGGTTACAATGTAATAGGTCAAGGTTTTTAAACCCAGTTTTCCCAGTCTACTGCCAGATTCAACCTGGGTAATACCTGTTATGATGGAAGTAAGTATAAGAGGAATAATAATCATCCGGAGGGCCCTGAGAAATATATCCCCCATCCATTCAACCCATTCAACATAGGAGGTCAGGAAAATACCATAAAGCAATCCAAAAACCAGGGCAATCAGTATTTGCCAATGCAGACCGATCTTGGGAATTTTCATATGACCTTATTTAAATAAAAAAGACTATATTATTTAATCCAGAATCCCAAATATAGGAAATCAAAGCTTACAAAGACTAAAATAAAAATTCTTAAAGTTAATATGGTTCTACCTTGAATTTTTGTCCACCATCAGATGCGTCATACATTATATCCCCAATCGCCATGGTCATTACCAGTACTCCATCCTGAAAACTGAGACCTGTGACATCTTCACATCCGCAACTGAAGAGCCGCCTTTAAATACTGGACCTATTACATCAGCACCACCTACAACAAATCCACCTTTGCTAATCTCAGGAAATACAGCATAGCCATACGCTGAGCTAAAAAATTTGCTAATTCCAGAATCTTTTTCTTTGCACTTGCCCGCATTGAAGCTAAAACCAGTAAAACTGAAAAAATTACAATTTTCGTTTTCATAAGACTTGAATGTTTAAATTTAATTTGATTATGCACGAAAATATAATAAATAGTAATCTTTTTTTTGAAAATAATTCCTTTTTCTGCCTCGCTTTTTAAATAACAATAACTGGGCTAGAAATCATTAAGACCCTTTTAGAAAGTTTTTCGGAAAAATATATTCAAACAGGTTACTTACCGTTTCAAGCATGATATTATTATAAGGGGTGCAAATAAAAAGAGGCAAATTCTATGCTCAACTAAATGGATATAAATGAAAAGAGCCAACTAAATAGTCGGCTCTTCATTATGGGTTAGAATATAAATTTAATAAGGTGTAACCTTAAATTTTTGTCCCCCTGCAGAAACTTCAGCCATTAAACCTCCAATTGGTAAGGTAAAAACCACTACTCCGTTCTTATAATCAGCATCCTGAGATACTCCTTCAGAAAGAGCTACAGCAGAGATCTGGGCTGCAAATTCAAATGTACCGGAAACAAAATCTTTATAGGTTAATTCATCCTCAAAGAAGATAACCTCAGAATATTTTTGTCCACCTACCTGGGCACCGACTGTTATTTGAGACATTTTTACATCGGCCACCGGAGTACCCTCCCTATAAACGGTTCCTTTTCCACCGGCTCCACCAACAACAAATCCGCCCTTTCCAATAGATGGGAAAATTGCATAACCATAGGCTGAATCAAAAAAGCGCTTGATTCCAGGATCCTTTTTCTTGAATTTTTCAACCATATTATTCGCATCCTCAACACTATTTTCCTGACCGATTGCAACCAATGTAAAAAGAATGAGAATAAGAGAAATGATACTAGTTTTTGTTTTCATATAAGAGTTTTAGTTTATATTATTTCGAAGTGCAAATATATAGATTATGGACAACTTTATATTAAGAATTATGGAATAATTAACTGTAAAATTCTTAACAATATCCAGGTCAACAAGATTTTTGAATCAAGAAGACAATAGTACAAATCATTATTAGTAGATTTGTGTCCAATTAAGTCGAGCATTACAGATTTATAAAGGAAAAATCCAATTTTATAAAAGTCTAATAAAACAATTATTCAAAAAACAAAAACTAGAATTATGAACATCAAAAAATGGAGTCTGAGAATTTTATTTTTCGGAGGAATCATGGCGTTTGTTATGCAAGGATTAACCTCTTTTAGCTTTTTGCCAAAAGAGAAATTTATTGGTTTGCAGTTGTACTCTGTAAGGGCCGATATGAACAAAGATGCCAAAGGAACCGTAGCCGAAGTGGGTAAAATGGGTTATAAGTTTGTAGAAGCAGCGGGTTACAAAGATGGAGAATTTTATGGAATGGATCCTCTTGAATTTAAATCATTATGTGAAAATAATGGCTTAAAATTTCTTGGTTCTCATACAGGCCAAAATATGCCAAAAGAAGCTGATTGGGATAAAACAATGGCCTGGTGGGATGCTTGTATAGATGCACACGCTGCAGCTGGCGTAAAATGGATAGTTCAGCCCTGGATGGGGAAAGAAGGGTATGCTAGCCTGGATGGACTAAAAAATTACACTAAGTATTTTAATGCTATTGGAGAGAAATGTAATGCTAAAGGAATCAGGTTTGGTTATCATAACCACAGCAATGAATTCACTACCGAACTTGATGGCAAACCTGTTTATGACTGGATGCTTGAGTTAACTGATCCAGAAAAGGTAATGTTTCAAATGGACTTATACTGGACTACTGAAGGCGGAAAAAACCCAGTGGATTATTTTAATAAATACCCGGGCAGGTTTGAGGTATGGCATATTAAGGACAAAGAGGAAGTAGGAGCCAGTGGAAATATAGATTTCAAATCAATTTTTGCTGCTAAGAAAAAGGCAGGTGTAAAATATGGTGTTGTAGAGGTAGAGGAATACAATTTTGAGCCACTTGTAAGCTGTGAGAAAAGTTTGGAATTCCTGAATGCAGCTAAATATGTTAAATTCTAATTGATCTAAATAGCATTTCCCTAAATACAAAGACCAGCTCCAGTAAGAGCTGGTCTTTGTATTTAAAATATCTTAAGGCTCTTTAAGGACAGGCTTTAAAGGCAAATATGATTCCTTTAAATTATTTCACCTTAATTCCGCAACCAATTGCTTTTGTATTTGCCGGATCAGGATTCTTTCCAGCGAGCATATTGTTGACAGCATCAGCCAGATAAGTTTTATTTACCTGGGAAGCATCCTTGTAATTGTCGTCAATTGCACCAATGTAGGTAACTATATAATCATCCCCCTTTTTCTTTAAAAGATATACATGAGGTGTTTTTGTAGCTCCATAAGCCGGGAAAACTTCCTGCTTTTCGTCAAACAGGTAGGGAAAGGAATAATTTTTCTGTTCTGCCCGATCAACCATTGAATCGAATGAGTCTCCTGGGGAAACATCAGGATCGTTTGGATTGATTGCAATTACTGGAACTCCTTGTTTCTTGAATTCCTTATCAAGATCATTTATCCTATCCTGGTAGGCTTTTGCATATGGACAGGTATTACAGGTAAATACTACAATAAAACCTTTGGCTTCGGAGTAGTCAGATAAACTAAGGTATTTTCCATCAACATTTTTTAACTTAAAATCGGGTGCACTATCACCCGTATTCAATCCTTTGCCTGATGATAATATTGATACAGCGGCAAATGCGACAAATAAAAATAGAGTTTTCATTATTGATTTAAATTTAATTTAACAATAGAATCTAGTTCATGAAAAGTAAATGAACGTTCGTAAAAGTTTCTTGATTTTGGATTAAAAACAAGTGTTGCAGGAATAGATCCCGACCACTCTGGACTAACTTTATTAATCCAGCTATTTGCATCAGGTTCGTCAAGAACAATTACTTCAGCACCAATTTTATATTTCTTTATTAGTGGAAGCATGCTTTTCTCAATATCTTTTGGAAAATCAAAACTCACCAATAAGATTTTCAGTTTTTCATTTTTATACTTTTGCCTGATCTCTTCGAATGCCGGCATTTCTTTAAGACAGGGAGGACACCAGGATGCCCAGAAATTTATTATGTAAGTTGTATCCGTGTCAGAAGTAAGCATTGGCTCAAAAGCCTGGAAATCAAATACCTGAATTTCTGAATCCTGTGCAAATGAATGAAAAAAGAAAACCAGACCAAAAAAGAGAAGTATGTATTTGTTGGACTTCAAACCATTTAGTTTATTAGTGTTAATAAGGATAAAGTTAGGCAAGACTATTTGGACTTCAAAACTTCAATATAAAACTCATAAACAAATCTAAATAAGAAGGTTCTCTGTTAAAATCATAAACTATTCCCGGCAAGCAGATGTAACAAGAACAATAGGACTTATGATATGGAATAATTATTCAATTTTCTAATTGATCTAAAAACTGTTTCTAAATACCATATATTATTAATTATTTAAACTTTATACGAGGTAGCTCAAACATTGGAAATTATAGATATTCATTTGCATTCACAAAACTGACTACAATCCATAAAAAAAGCCCCTTTCGGAGCTGTTAAAAAGAAGATAAATGGGGAACAAACTACTTTTTCAAAGGGACTTACGAAAGACTGCCCTGTGGAAATGAATAAGAAGAGAATAATAAACCAACAACTAAACCTAAAATTAAGAATGGCTTGAACCCCATTTATCACTCACCCTAATTCAAGAACTAAATTTACGGCATTTTAGTATAATTACCAAATATTTTATGTTAAAAAACATAACAGGGCCACTAACTTTCAGATAAAATATCAGGTAAAATGAAGGATAGTAAAGAGTTGAGCGAATTCATCTATATTCATTCTAAATAAAAATAAAATTATGGATTTTGGGTGTTATACAATTTGGTACCAAATTTGAGCTACATAGTCTATTATTTTGAGGGAACAATATAATAACAATTGTATGGGTTTGATTGTTAATCATTTTATTTAAGAATTCATTAAATAAATGAATAAACGAATATTAATGGTATTGCTTTTTGCCCTGACTGTTTGTAACGTAAACGCACAGACAGATACTTTGGGTATTGAAGAAATTGAGATAGATACATCCAATTATATTCCTGGTGATAATGATTTCAATCTTCTTATAGCCTCTTCAAAAGGGTATAGTGAGGATGTAATTAGCTTACTCGAGAAAGGAGCAGATATTAATACCCAATCAGAGGATGGTGTAACTCCACTAATGTATGCAGCCTCCTTTGGACATCTTGAAACGGTAAAAATCCTTATCCTGAATGGGGCCAATATTAATTCTAAACCAGCCGATGGTACTACTGCTATACTTTCATCCAGTATTGCCGGTTATCTGGAAATTACGGAGGAACTGATCATTGCTGGAGCAAAAGTAAATGACAGGGATATATATGGTGCCACTCCCCTACTTTATGGATCGGCCTACAATCATATTAGCCTTTGTGATATGCTCCTATATTATGGGGCAAACATTAATATGTCAGACTACCAGCTTACTTCTCCCCTGATGGCAGCTGTTTATGCAGGCAATATTGGTGTAGCTGAAATGCTCCTTGCGGAAGGGGCAAATATCAATAATAAAGACCTCAATGGCCAAACAGCCCTGATGATTGCAGCTCAAAATAGTGATACTGCCTTTGTTCATTTTCTTTTATCAAATGGTGCAGATTTAGACGACAGAAGTAAAAAGGGCTATACAGCCTTTTATGCAGCTGCCTATAATGGTTCTGTGCCTGTTATGGACATGCTGTGGAAGTCTAATAAAAATAGTAAAATTATAGACTTTTCAAATCCTAATCCATATTATTCAAATCAAAAAACAACCAGCAGAAATGTTAAGAAATGGTTAAAGGAGCATGAAATAAAACCAAAACTTAAATTAGGAATATCTAAGATTTACCTGGGTGGAGACCTGGCGTTCAACTCCAATGATTTTTTCATGGGGTTTCGTATGGGAGTGGTTGAAAAAAATACGAATATTTCAGCCGATTTTGATTATAGCTTCAGACCAGCCCAGCAGCAAATACTTTATAAAGAGGGTGATGATGATTACTACCAATTCTGGGAAAAAAGGAATAAGCTTTCGATTACACTTAGTAAAAACTTGCCATTTCTACGGCTAAAATCATCCTTTTTACTGGGTGGGTACTTAGCTATATCAGGAATCTACAGTTTTGGTCCCCATTATAGAGCCACGGACATTAATGCAGCCAGTTTTTTTAGAGTTAGCCCTCAGATTGGATTGTACGGGGAATCCAAGAACCTTTATTTCAGGCTATATTATGAGTATCTGAATTTAGGGTTAATGGATACAAGTCCACACTGGATTAATTTAGGAGTTTATTATAAATTCAGTTTAATGAAAAAATCATACTCCAATAAGGAAATACAATGGTTTTAATGAAAAGAGAATACATACCTTATTGTATCATATTATGCCTTATAGTTATTTTGACAAGTTCTTGCGAGTCATATAGCTCTCTTGATGAGGTAAATTGTGCTGATTGTTTATCCTTTGAGCCTCTTGATGCTGATCTATACATTAGTGTAACCATAGACAGTAAATACAAAGAGGTACCATTGGTGGTTCTAAGAGGAAAGTTAGGAAGTTCCGATACAGTGGTAGTTGATACCATAACAAATCAAATGGCCTATATTCCTGTACCTTTAGATGATCTTTATACTGTAATTGCAGAGTACAATACGGGTTCCAAAATTGTAAATGCTGTTGATGGTGATGAAATTTCGAAGTATAATATCTCAAATAAATGTGGGGATATATGCTGGATAATTAGAGGAGGAATAATTGATGTAAGGTTGAATTTCGACGATTAATATCATCCAATTCATTTAAAAAAATTATTGAGTACCTACCCTTTCTAAAGGTTCATCCCAGTATGAAACACGAATAATGGTAAGTCAGTTTGATAAAAAACCTTTTTGGCAATACTCGGATTTATAATTTGAGTTAATAGGTTTCGTCGATGAGTAGTTAAAGAAATAATGTCGATACTCTTTTCAGAAACAATTTTCTCAAGTCCAGCGATAATATCCTCCTCTTCAATATTTGAGCAATGTATTTTAACTTTTGGATAATTGCCTGAAAAATACTTTTTCAATCCTTCCATTTTCATTTCTTCCCACCTTTCCATTGAGATATGCCCAATATGTGTACAGTATATCCTGATTTTAAAAGCATCCATTAACTTCATCAGTTTGGAAATGGCAATGAAGTCAGCTTCATCATAATTTGTTGCATAAACTATATTATACTCTTTCTTTTTATCATCAATAACCGAATTCTGAGGAATTACCAGAACTGGAAAACGGGCCTTTAAAACTACTTTTATCGAAGAAGACCCCATAAAATCTTTCCGTAAACCAGCTCCTCGTGCCCCAACAACTATAAGGTCTGGCTTATATGATTCAGAGAAATACAAGATTGAATCAGAAGGCGTTCCCTGTACCAGACTATAATTAACCTTTACATGCTTGAAATTAAACTTATCGCTCTCATCAGATAATTCCTTAATAAGACGATCCATTTTCTCTTCTGATTGCTTCTTAATTTCCTGAATTTGCTTTGAGACGGGTTCTGAGAAAAAATAGGTTTCAGAATACGGGATGGTAGCCATATCAGGTGTATAATATACATAAAGCAGATGAATTTCAGAGTTTGAGTATTTACCCGCAATATGCAATGCAAAAATACTTGCATTTCTTGAATAATCAGAAAAATCAACCGGCACAATTATTCTTGTAGATCCTTCTTCC
>JASJGS010000253.1:0-2858 GCA_033791445.1 Bacteroidales bacterium
TATTTGATGAGATAACTATGCACGATTGACATTGCATTTTAATTTAAACCAATAATTATCCAACAACAGGAATGCATATATTTTGCATTTGGAAACCTAAATGGATAAGAAAAGTAGATAACCAAGCATACTAGCCCGAAAAAGGATAATGGAAATCGCCACTTTCAACAATGATCTGATTAAAGCACTTGAAATATCAAGTGACTTATGTGTCCTTGTCGATAGTGGATTGAACATTCAATATGCCAATAAGAGGGCACTTACAGTTCTTGGTTTTTCTTACCTTCAAATAAAGAATAAATCTTTTATAGCCATCAGTGATCAGAAAGGTTCGGATGATATCAATCAAATTCTTAAAGGGCTTAAAAAGAACGGGAAGGCTTCATTCCAGCACAAGCTCTTAACAAATACCGGAAATCATCATTATGTAAAAACTAGTGTTACCTTAATAGAGAAATCATCTGAGAAATTTTATCTATTATGTTCCTGCCCGGTATATGAAAATGAATCAAACGAGGATTTTTGGATTAGTGAGCAAAAGTATAAGAACTTCATAGAATTGCTCCCTGAGATGGTTTGTGAAGCTAATCTAGACGGGAAAATCAGGCTGGCAAATAAACAGGCATTTGAAAAGTTCCAGATTTCAGTGAAAGACATCGAGAATGGGATGACCCTGGATAAATTATTTATGCCAAAAGATTTAAAAAGAGCTAAAAAACACTTATTGCAAAAAATAAAAGGGGAATCGGTACCACCACAAGAATATCTGGTTCGTCAAAAAGATGGCACTACCTTTCCTGTTTTGGCCTATTTTTCAATTGTTTATAAAAATGAAAAGCCTTTCGGATTGAGAGGTGCCATGGTTGATATTACTGAAAGAAAAAATCAGGAAGATGTAATACGGCAGGAAAGAGCTTATTTTGAACAACTAATAGAGGGAGCACCTGAAGCTATTGTCCAAACAGATGGTAAGTATATTTTACGAATCAACAATGAGTTTACAAAGCTTTTTGGCTATTCCAAATCAGAAGCTATAGGTCAGAATATTGACTTGCTCATCACAAATAAGGAAACCTTAAAGACAGCCAACTCAATCTCCAAACAAATTACACAAGGGAGGAAAGTACTAACTGAAGGTATCCGATATCATAAAAATGGGAAACCGATTAATGTTTCAATCCTCGGTACCCCAATTAAGGTGGAAGAAGAACAATTAGGTACCTTTGGGATATATAGGGATATAACTCAGCGAAAAAAATCAGCGAAAGTACAACAGCTGATTTACAATATATCACAAGCGGTGTTAACTTCCCAGAACCTGGAAGCCCTATTAACAACCACCAGAAAGGAATTAAGCGTAATTTTTGATACAACAAATTTATTTATAGCTTTCTATAACAAAGAGGATGATTCTCTTTCATTTCCATTTTTTGCTGATGCTAAGGACAAGTTTGATTCCGTACCGGCTAAGAAGACCATTACAGGCTATGTAATTAAGTCAAAAAAACCCGTACTTTTAAAAACAGATGATCTTTCCAGATTAGAAGAAGTGGGTGAGATTGACCTTGTAGGTTCACCATCAAAAGTTTGGCTGGGCGTACCTTTAAAAACTGGCAATGTTGTTTTTGGAGTAATCAGTTTGCAAAGTTATACGGATGAGAATATATTTTCAGATGAAGACTTAAACATTCTTGTCTTCATTTCAAATCAGGTTAGTCTGGCAATAAATAAGTTAAAAACAGAAGAAGATCTAAAAATTGCCAAACGTAAAGCGGAGCAAGCATCTATTGCAAAAGAGCAGTTTCTGTCCACCATGAGCCATGAGATCAGAACACCTCTAAATGCAGTTATAGGGATGTCTCAACTCCTGCTCAGCCAGAATCCACGCAATGATCAAATGGAGTTTCTTCAGGCTCTGAAATTCTCAGGGGAGAACTTGTTGGCCTTAATTAATGAAATTCTTGATTACAGTAAAATTGAATCAGGAAAACTGGTTGTAGAAGAGCTGCAATTTAATCCTGTTAAAGTAGTTGAGGAAGTTTGCCAACTCCTAAAAGTAAGTGCTGGAAAGAAAGATAATGAAATCAAATTTATTAGTGAAAGAGGTGTTCCAACTGAGGCGCTGGGAGATAAAATAAGACTAACTCAAATAATGACAAATTTAATCGGGAATGCGATTAAATTTACTGATAAAGGGGAAATAAAAGTTTCGATAGAAGTAGAAAGTGAAACGGATACCGAGCATGTTTTAAGGTTCTCTATCAATGATACCGGTATTGGTATTGCTAATGATAAATTGAGTTACATTTTTGGAAGTTTTACTCAGGAAAAATCAGATATCACTCGCAGGTTTGGCGGTTCAGGTCTTGGACTAGCCATAACGAAAAAATTGATTGAACTTCAAAGTGGTAAAATTAGTGTTGAAAGTATACCTGGTGAAGGATCAAAGTTCTGGTTTTATTTACCATTTAAGAAAGTAAAAACGAAAAAAATAAAAAGAGTAGAAGCTACTCCAGGAATAATTGAACCTTTTGATAATGTAAAAGTATTGGCAGTAGAAGATAATGCTATCAACCGGCTGGTTGCCCGCAAATTTCTCGAAAACTGGGGAATTGAAGTAATTGAAGCTGAGAATGGTGCAATAGGAGTAGAAATGATTCAGAAGCATGATATTGACCTGGTGCTAATGGATTTACAAATGCCTGTTATGGATGGATATAGTGCAACAGAGAAAATAAGAAAAATTAAGGAAGAGAGATTTCAAACTGTGCCAATAATTGCGTTAACTGCAATAATTATTTTGACATAAAGGATGATTTGATGTTCAATGCGGATACATGGATAAAAGAGATAAATCC
>JASJGS010000254.1:0-18982 GCA_033791445.1 Bacteroidales bacterium
CATACAGATGCTGATGGTGATTTTGATTTTAACCAGAAACTGTCGGAGGAGAGGGCTGAAACGGTAATGAATCAGCTTATATCTATGGGGATCAGTGCGGACCGTCTTACATTTAAGGGTTTTGGAGAGAGCAAACCAATAAATACCAACGATACCCCTGAAGGGAAAGCCAACAACCGGCGTGTTGAATTCGTGAAGAAGTGAGTGTAAAGCTAAGCTTGCTTATGCTTTGCTGAGCGCCGAGCGAATGGCGAAGCAATTTGTTAAACAGTGAGAGTAAAACCTAACCTGCTTGAATTCTGCCGAACGCCAAAACTAATGGGCGAAGCAAGTTTGTGAAGATGTAATTCAATCGCGTACCATTGAATTAATTTATAGCTAATTAATGATGATTCTCAATGCGACTCTTACTCTAGGTCAAACTGAGCAAATTAAAAATTATAAAACTATGAGCACAGCTAAAAATTGCATAACGACATTAATACTTATATTTTTCTTTTATCCGGTTTTTCCTCAGGGATGGGAATGTGAAGATTGCCCCAAAAGAGATATCGGCCTTTTCGACCTTGATGTCTGGGTGGAGAATCCCTTAGAAACAGATTCATCTATTATTGGGCAAAAGAAATATCAATACTGGGTAGAATTGTTCATGGTTGCAGGAGGTATTCATAATGCCTTGTTTGACGATGATCCAAGTAAAGAATGTTTAAATTATTATGATGGACAAATGGCTATGTTGTCGGGTTATGATGAACAAAATTATCAATATGGAAATAACCAAGCCTCTTTGCCTCCTCCAGCAGGTACAATGGATGAAGTTGATTACTGGATAACAGGTGTAATTGCCGATCAAGAGTCAGATGGTTTAACCATAATTAAAGTATATGTGCAGGCTTCGGGAACTGGTGAGACAGTTGTGGAAGCAGTTGATTATTTTGACTATTCTGTTTCAGGCCTTGAAAATGGCAGGAAAGTCGCGCAACAGCTATTGCCCTTAATGGGAAAAATAAGAGATTTTGAAAAAAAGAAACGAGACGAAATTGATATAGTTGCCATTGACCCGGATGGGAAAGGTGCGACTATGGAGCTAAAACCTGAGAAAGAAAAAATTAAACCAGGTGAAAAGGTCAATGTTAAAGTTAAATTAATCGACTGTGACGGTGTACCCCTAAAAAACATGAAGGTCAGACTTACATCACATGGAGGTTCCTTAAAGCCTAAAGAAGTTGTTACCGATGGCACAGGTATTGCCAAAGCCAGCTTTACTGCTGGTACAAATCCAGGTAAATTCGCCCAGCCGTTCGAATTTGATTTCAATTTCCCATATACTTTTGAAATTAACACATCGGGCGATGAAGGTTATATTACTATTGAGCCCATGAAGTACGATGCCACAATAACCATTTCAAAAAAACAGAAAAGGATACTGCAAACATCTCAGGAAGATTCTAAAACAGGCGAAGTCTACAAGCGCAAAATAAATGAATCGATAGAAGCTTCAGCGACAATATATCTAACATTAACAGAGACCCAGGATATGCCAATATTTAACCAATCCTGGCAATATTATAAACCCCTAAGTGTAAATGTTTCTTCATTTAATTATACTTCTAAAGAAAATCAATACCGTTCAGGCCCTAAATATGTAACAAATCTCGACTATTCCAGAAATGCGAAAAAATATGAAATTGAAGAGAAGGAATCTGTTACCCAGGTCCCGTGGATTCTGATAATTGATAACGAGACAGAAAAAGCGGTAAAGTTAATACCAGCAGGCTATGGCATAGCCTATGAAATTAATGAAATAGAAAAATTGAATAGCGTAGTGTATACTGACGATGGGCCTGAAAGTGAATCTAAAACTACCACCAAAACCAGATCAAAATCAATTAAATTGGGTCCGGTTGGAGAAAAGGTTCAGGATCCTACCATAAAAAAGTCAGAAAATTGGGTGCAGGATTACTTGAAGGAGCAGGGAGTAGAATTACCTGCTGGTGTGCCAATTCCAAAAATTTCAAATGAAGAAACCGTAAAAAAAATACAGCCCGATATTTTGGTTAGATCAGGCGATGGAAAATATAGCTTTGGTGGAGACGGAAGACGTACTATTAGAAAAGAACTTGAGGATGGTTATCAGGAAGAAAACTTTTCTTACAATTGGCAAATGACGATTAAAAAGAAGCAATAATTATTTCGAAAACTGAAAAATAAACAACCAAAACTATATCAAAATGAAAAAGTTGAATAATCACTTCAAATTCTTTTAAGCACCAAATCCAACAAATATTTATTATGAAACATTTAAAAATTAACAAACAGCTAAACTACATTACAATTTTAAGTTTTTTATCTGTGGTGACTTTTAGACAGTTCAAAGCGTCTTTATAAAAATGGAATTAATTCAGCTAGCGTTTATTGGGGGCATTCAGACGATTTGATAAAAGAGACTCTCAAGGGAAATATATATAGAAAAATGCCCAAATTAACGGTGAGCTAGTATTTAGAACGGAATATTGACAATTAATTAATGCAATAAATATTCCGGACTTAAGGTTTTTATTTGATTAATTATGAAATAGTTAGGCCAAAAATCAGTAATATCATGAAAACAAATCCAAAACATTTCATTTTCTTTTTAATGTTTGCTTTTTTCTTATTAGGGTATAATTCAAATCTTCAGGCCCAGGTGTGGAACCGGGAAGCTGTTGACAGTACCGGGATAAGCAATGGCGCATTTTGCTCTTTGGAAATCGATAACAATAATGGAGCACATATAGCCTATATGGATGCTGATTTTTACGATTTAAAGTATGCAATAAAATCAGGTGGTGAATGGATGGTTTCCGTAATTGACAGTCTAAGATATACCGGTATTTCCAGTGATTTAGCCATTGATTCTGAAAATCACCCACATATTTGCTTTCAGGAGGGTTGTGAATTTGTAGCTCCCTGTCCTGATGCGGGATTAAAATACATGACTAAAACAGCTGGAGGCTGGATTAAAGAGACCGTTGATGAGTTTTTCGTTTTCACTGGTTATATGGATCAAACCATGTGTAGTATTCAATTAAACTCCCATGATCAACCGGTTATTGCGTACTTTAAAGTTGGTGAAGATGCTGTTAAACTGGCATATAAAGATGATACAGGTTGGAATATTAAGGATTATCAGCTTACTAATCCGCCGGTTTTTCTAAGTCTCTGTATAAAAAGTGATGATACTCCGGTTATACAATATGTATTGGATGATAGTTTGCATGTTACTACATATGATATGGATACAGAAGAGTGGGAACACTATGGCACTTCTGTAGTACCTCGTGTGGGGGTATTCCAGGGAGGCTATAATTTTGATATTGATAATGAGGATAAGCTGCATTTTGTTTTTCCATCATTTGAAAATGGGCTGCCTGATTACAAATACATCTATTTTGACTGGCAGGAATGGACCAAAGAGATTTTACCTAAAGGAGGACCTTTTTATATTAAAGTTGACAATAACAATATTCCTTCCATTATAGATCTCATGGACAGTAATGGCTTATCAGTTTGCAAAAAAGAGGGAGCTCAATGGACTTGTGAGCTGATTGATGAAGATTTTACTCTTGCAGCTGGATATGCTTCTTTTGCTTCACTTGATTTCGACAGTGATAATAATGCACAAATAGCAGTGTATGGTAGTATTCCTGAATTATCAGATGAAAAAACGGCATCTTTAATGTATTACAGCTTTCATCCCGGATTACCGGATATAGAAATATCTACTACTTCCTATGATTTTGGTGAAGTTTGGACACAAAGTTATATAGACGGATATATATTAGTCAAAAATACGGGGATAGCTCCTTTAGTGATTGCAAACCTGCAATTTGAGGCACCAACTCCTTTTGAAGTTATAAATATGCCTGAGACAGTTTTTATTCAGGTTGGTGATTCATTGAAAATTAATGTTCGTTTTACCCCCACCCTTGAACAGGCTTATTCAGAAGTGTTGAAACTGATTACCAATGATCAGAATTATCCGATAATTGATATAACATTTATGGGAACAGGGGTTTCATCAGGTACAACGGCAAGTTTAAATGTTCAGGTAAATGATGTTTTTGTCGATATGGATTATCTCATTATTAATGAAGAAACTCCATTAGCCGGCGCTGATGTGGTACTCTACAAAAACAGTCAGGTCATAGAAGGTCCTTCATCAGCCAACAATGAAGGCCAGGTTTCCTTTGATAATTTGTCTCCCGGTTTCTATGAAGTAAAAATTTCTAAGATGCTTCTGCTCAATCAGGAGGAAACCCTTTTAGCAAGCAGCGAAATTATTGAGATTGGTCCCGGAGCAAACACTCATTTAATGGTTTTGCCTGATTCATTGTATCAATATAAATACCAGTTACTCGATGAGTTAAATGAAATTAAGGAGGCGGATTATTTACTCACCGGGGAGTATTTTACTTATGAAAATGTTGAATCAAAAGTAGATACCAGGTTTAAAGAGTGGGCGACAAACTATGACCCGGTGAGAACGGAAAGCCTGGCAAGGCTTATACTGGTTGAAACAATGGTTAAAGATTTATTTGATGAGGGCTTATATGTTTCAAATGAGATGTTTGCTGACTTTGGAAATCTTATAGGTTTTCTTTTTTATTATGATGATTGGGGAGTGAGTTTTATTGACCTTATTAAGGCAACAATAAAATTATTTTTTGAAGGCGGTGCAGCATCTGCTGCCCGGGATTTATTTGAATTACTATTAGACAGACTTAAAAAAGAACTTATAAAGCAGGCGATATTGGAGTCTATAACTGAATCTGTGCAATTAATTGGTGCAGAACTACCTCACTTCGCAGACATAATTATCAATGAAGCATGGAAACAAGTCAAAAGAGAGTATTCCTCATGGCCCAATTTATCATTTGGCTCCGTTGAATGGGATGAAATAAACTCATGGGTGAGAAAAATTCTCAAAGATCCCTTTATCCAGGCGGTTTATATTGAGACACAGACCTCTCCAGCCATAAAAGATGCACTGGATTATTCAATAATAAACGATTATAACGGAACCTTTACAAAGGCATTTCGACATGAAATTGATTATGTTTCTAAGGAGAAGAATGATGTTGAAGAAATGATTAGGGGTGCAGCAGGATTAAGAATCGCAGCAAATCTTTTTATGCTAACTGCGAATATTCTGGAAATTGCAGGAGCAATTGATCCCACCGGCATGTTAGATTTTGCAGAAGAGTTTAGTTCATATTTGAGAATATCAGCCTACGTTGAAGTTGTTGCAGCATTGGGAATATCTACCAGTGAATTTTTCAGGCTTCCTTCAGATATGAAAGATGCGGTGGATGATATTTATTTCCCGGAACCTAAATTGAAGAATGCAATATTTAATGAAATTTCAGTTTATAAAAAAAGTAAATATGGCCTATTTAATGAGCAAAATATTAAAGAGGCCCTTTTTGCTGAAGAAAACTCTTATGATTCGGTATTATTTGTAATTAAGGATAAAATTGTATCCGGTGATAGGCAAGATGCTGTACTTGAGTTGAACAAGCTTCTCGATATAGATCACAGATACTCTACTCAAATCAAACAGGCTTATGCTCCTGTAAGCGCTGTAGCTAGAGAGGCAAATGAATCCATATCAGGTTTCATTCCAATGTATGATTCACTAATTTCTTATAAGGCCCTGGCTGATCAGGAGAAAATGATCACATTTTTAAAAGTATTTTGTGTAGCATTTGATTCAACAGGACAGATAACAGATACTGTTCTTGCCCAAATAGACAGGACGATTCAGGTCAATCATACCCTCACATCCCATATTTCAGAAATGCTGGATCTTGTTTCTGCTAACATGGAACTACCGGGTGTAATTGTGGCCAGCATGCTTACCCAGGAAAAACTTAGTCTGGATATGGGCGAAGATGGTTCTGTTTTATTAAAGATAAAAAATGTAGGCGCAGTTAAAACCGATAATATCCGATTAAAGATTGAAACCAACGATGCACTTACTTATTCCGGCCCTGACAGTATTCTTGTCGGAAGCCTGGACCCAGGTGAAGAAAGTGATGAAATTGAAATAACACTTAATCTGGCCAGTAAAAATTTCAAATTAGGGATATGGGATATTTTAATTGAATGTGATAATGCAGTAGCTTTCTCTCCCTCAGGCTCTTTCTCGATTACAGAAACTTCAACAGGAATTAGTGAAAGTGCTTCAATTAAGGAACCCGGCTTTTATTGCTATCCAAACCCGGTAAGCTCTACAGGCATTATTTTTTACGAACTTAATAAAAGGGCAAACCTGAAAATCGAGTTGTATGATTTATCAGGGCGGAAATTAAAGACGCTGTTGAATAATTTCCAGGAAGCCGGAGATTCATATCTGCCATGGAGCGCTTCATCACTGGCTAATGGGATGTATATAATTAAACTTCAGGTTGATGATAAAAACATAGGTTCCATACGAGTAGTCATTAATAAATAAAATGAGTCAACTCTATTAGTTAAATTTTAAAAATTAGTACCATGAGAAGAAATACAAATTCAATTTTAGTAATGTCTATCTTTTTATGCCTCAGTATATTGATCAACTGCTGTGAAAAAGATGTGGAAGAACCAGGTATCGAAGAATTCGCTATAGCAATTACAGCGAGCAATGGAAATGTGATAGTATGCGTAAACGGAGATACTTTACCCAAAAGTGCTCAATATTCAGTTGAGGAAGGAAAGACAGTTGTATTGACTGCTATTGAGAACGATGGTTATCAGTTTAACGGATGGGATGGGGATATATCAGGTTCTGATAATCCTGTTTCGATTGTTATAACAGAAGATAATACTATCATTGCGAATTTTGGTGAAGACCAGGATCCTCCCTATGAAGCCGGTGATAAAAAAACTTTCACCTTCGATGAGGGAAGAAGCGAAATCACAATGATTTATTGCCCGGGAGGAACATTTCTATCTAACGAAGATGACAGTGATACCGATTTTGACGATGGCCCCGAGCTAAGCTGTGGTCCGTTCTGGATATCTGAAACCGAGATAACAAACGATCTGCTGGCCCGCACTTATAGCATAACAGAGGGAATCAATTATGGTGATGGAACATCTATCCTGGGTAATCCTGGGATATTTAATAAGACTGACGAAGATGCCCACAATTATCTATCTGAAGATGTGGCTAAGTGGGGAGGCCAGGACTTATTTTACAAGGGTGAAGTCCAGGGTTATGAATATGATTTAATGCTTTATACCTTTTTTAAAGTAAGAACAGGGCGGGAAGAGCAGCCTTGTAAAGATATATCATGGTATGGCGCTGTATTGTTTTGTAACTGGCTGACTAATCAAATATTGGGAGCAGGAGCTGACCATAATCACAGAGTGTATTCAGATATAGATGAGGACTGGATGGACGATGAGACAAGTGTAGATTTAAATAAAACAGGATTCAGGCTTCCTTCTAGTGTGGAATGGGAATGTGCTGCCCGCTGGCAGGGATCGGATAACTCAAACAGTGCTATTGAATGGCCGGAAGGAAGTAAGAATTATTGGACTCCGGGAGGCTATGCAAGTGGAGCCTCTGTTAAAACCGATGATGTTGCTGCAACATTTGCAGTGGCTGTTTACAAATATTATGATGCAATTAAGCCCAATCCTACTGCGACAGATGATGTGAAAGGGGATCGTACTTCTAACGCTTTGGGAGTTTACGACATGAGCGGAAATGTCTGGGAATGGTGTTTCGATGAAGGTGAAGACGGCTACAACCGGATTGCCCGTGGAGGAGGAGCTTTTAGCCAGCATTATGACCTGCGAATTGGTGTACCATGGGGAGGTATGTATGCCGGAGGAACCGGAAGTGATCTGGGTTTTCGAGTTGTAATGAAGGCTGATAATCAATAATACAGGTAATATTTTAAGTTTATTAATTTGTTTAAAACCAATCTATCATGAAAAAAGTTATTGTATTGTTTATTACTTCAATTTTCATTCTTCCAATTTACGGGCAGTTTAAAGCAAAAATGGTATTTAATTCAATGGGTAAAGAACGGGCTTTTACCGTTTATTCATCTGATGACGGTTACCGTTATGAATTTAATGAAGATGGTCAGGAAGGTGCAATAATAGTTACAAAGGGTTCATCGCAGGTAATTATACTGATGCCAGCGGAAAAAATGGCTATGAAAAGTCCGGCTGGAAGCTCAATGAATACGGGGAATGATCCAATTAAATCATATGAGCAATATAAAAGTGACGGAATTTTAAAAGAAGTAGGAAAAGAGACCATAAATGGAATAGAATGTACTAAATCTATTTTATATGATAAAGACAATCCTACACAAAAATTATTCACTATATGGTTTTCTGAAAAGTATAACTTCCCAATAAAAATGATCAATCATGTTGATGGAGAGGATGGATCAGGCATGGAATTAAAAGACATTGAACCCTGGAAACCAAATTCAAATAGTTTTTCTATCCCTGAGGGATATCAATTGATGGATATGGGTGGCATGATGCGTGAACGGTAAAATTAAATTAATTGATCTTTTTCATAATCCTGTTTTCAATTGCCGGAGTCATTAACTACTATCATGTCATTGAAAAAATAAGTAAAAGACTACCATTCAGATAATGTGCTAAGCATTTTTGAAGTAAAAATTTGTATTGTAGAATAAAAAGGTTTAAACTTGAGAGACAGCTAAAATACTAATTAAAATTTTCTAATAATGATCTACGCAATTGCTATTGCCGCCGTTTTAATAATTATTGTTATTGCCCTCTATAATAACCTGGTAAGGAAAAAAAACGATGTGGAAAATGCCTTTGGATCCATGGATGCCATGCTTAAGAAAAGGTACGACCTTATTCCTAACCTGGTTGAAACTGTGAAAGAGTATATGAAACATGAAAAAAACCTGCTTACTGAAATTACAGAGCTAAGAGCAAAAGCTGTTACAGGGGAAATTTCTAGTGATGAAAGGGTGGAGCTGGAGAACAAAATTGTTAAAAGCATGGCTGGAATAATGGTGGCTGTCGAAAATTATCCTGATTTAAAAGCAAACCAGAATTTTCTGCAACTCCAGGGAGCATGGAATGAAGTGGAAGAACAAATTTCAGCCTCGCGGAGGGCCTTTAATGCTGCCGTAACTATCTTTAATAATGGTGTGGAGACCTTTCCTTCTAATATAATGGCTGGTATCATGAATTATAAGTGTAAAGCCTTGTTTGAAATTCCCGAAGAGGAAAGGCAGAACGTGAATGCAAAAGACCTCTTTAATAAATAAGCTCAAAAGGGGTAATGGAAGACTGCACTATTGGAAACTTACCCTTCTTTAGAGGATTAAATTCTTTTCACTGATTTATTGTCATGAATAGTTCCACAGATTTCAAAGAATTTTATGAAAAAAAACTGGTTCCTGATCTGAAGATTCTTGATAGTGAAAGGAAGCAGGTTAAAAAGCGAATTATCATAATTGCTGTAATTGCATTTTTAGTAATAATCCTTGAGGCAAAATTTATTCCTTCAGGAATTGGAACATGGAAAGGAGTTATTCAGGTCATTACAGGTATTGCAGGATTTATACTTATTAGTCTTTCAAGTAAGAAGTATAAACTGAATTTTAAATCGAAAATTATTGGGAAGATTACAGCCTATGTGGATGAAAGCCTTGCTTACCTGCCGGAAGGCACTGTTTCAAAAGCAGAATTCTTAAAAAGTGCAATATTTCAACACTCTTGTGATAGTTACAAGGGAGAGGATCATATCAGTGGTAAAATAGATAAAACGGACATAGAATTTTCAGAGGTAGTGGCACAGTATAAAACTACCACCGGAACTGGTTCAAACAAAAAAGAGCAATATTCAACCTATTTCAAAGGGGTATTTTTCATAGCTGATTTTAATAAACATTTTAAATCCCGTACACTGGTTTTACCTGATACAGCTGAAAAACTGTTCGGAAAATTTGGACAGAAACTACAATCCATGTCTTTTTCAAGGGGTAAACTTATAAAACTTGAGGATCCGGAATTTGAAAAGGAATTTTGTGTTTATGGAAATGATCAGGTAGAGTCACGATATATTTTATCAATGTCGCTTATGCGTAGAATTCTGGAGTTTAAGAAAAAGTGGGGAACAAAAATCTATCTATCCTTTGTTGATTCTAAAGTTTATATTGCTATCAGCCTGAATAAAAACCTATTTGAGCCAAAGCTTTTCAAGACTATTGTAAACTATAGCTTTATTGAGGAGAATATAACCTATCTTCTCCTACTGATTGGAATAGTAGAAGACCTGAACCTAAATACCCGAATCTGGACAAAAGAATAGCTTTATTAGTCTGGGCTACTTATTTGGGTATGCTATTTTTCCTTCGTATTTGTTATAGCCACTCCCAATTCTTACTGACATAGCCGGATTTCGGTTGCTTCTCATGGTAGCACATCCTGTTTCACCATACTTATTAATGGCTACGAACTTTTCACTGGGGTAAAAATTTGGATTTATATGCCTGTATTTTCCAATGATCATGTGTAGAGCATCTTCACATGCCTGTTGAGGAGTGCGGCCATCTTTCATCCGTAAAACCATATAATAGGAAGCCAGTGATTTTATTACATCCTCACCTCTTCCGGTGGCACCCGCTGCACCTACTTCATTGTCAACATACAGACCGGCTCCAATTATCGGGGAATCACCAACACGGCCCGGAATCTTATAAGACAATCCGCTGGTGGTAGTTATTCCGGCAACATCGCCATTTTTATCTACTGCCAGAACATTGGTAGTTCCATAATGATGTTCAACTTCGGGGAAATCTTGCCAGTATGATTCTTCCTTTTCAATATTTCGTAAATGGTCAGGAGCTCCCCAGTCATCGTTTTCATTTGCATTCTCTTTCCACCTCAACCAAATTTTACGCGCCTTTTCAGTCATAAGATCATCCTCTTTAAAACCCCATTTTCTGGCAAAGTCAAGAGCTCCCTGGCCAACTAATAGTACATGGTCTGTTCGTTCCATCACTATGCGTGCTACGGAAGCAGGTGTTTTAATATTTTCCAGGCAGGCAACGGCTCCTGCATTGTAAGTTTTGCCATCCATAATAGAGGCATCAAGCTGAACTATTCCATCTTCATTTGGCAATCCTCCATATCCTACACTGGTATCTTCAGGATCGACCTCAATTACATTGGCCGCTTTTTCAATAGCATCTACTGCTGAACCCCCTTCAGCAAGAATTTTCCAACCGGCTTCCATAGCCAACTGGCCCGTTTCGTTGGTATGACTGGTAACAATCATAGGCGTAGTTTCCTTAGCCCGTGCTCCAAATACAGGAAGGTTTTTAAAAAACAGGGCCCCGGCACTCAGTCCCAATGACTTATTAAAAAAGTTTCTTCTTGAAATACTTGATGACATAGTTATTTCTCCCCAATTTTTTGTGGTGAATATTTTTTAAGACGCAGAAAATTACAAAATTCCTTCAATATAAGCAATGACCAAAGGGTATTATTGCTGTTTCTATGAAGCAAACAATTTATTTCTGCATTTTAGCCCAGGTGTCACGCAATGCAACAGTTCTGTTAAATACCAAATGCTCACCTGATGATTTAGGATCAATATTAAAATATCCCAGTCTTTGGAATTGAAAGTGATCAAATGCGTTTGCTGCTGTTAACGAGGGTTCAACTTTGGCATTCGAAATAACCTCAAGGGAATCAGGGTTAAGAAAATCAATAAAAGATTTTGTTTTATCAGCACCCGGATCTTCAACATTAAATAACCTGTCGTATAGGCGTACTTCAGCATTTATAGCATGTTTTACCGAAACCCAGTGAAGGGTTCCTTTTACTTTCCGACTACTCCCGCTACCACTTAATGTATCCCGATCATAGCTGCAAAGAACTTCGATGATTTTCCCATTTTCATCTTTTATTACTTCCTCACATTTAATAATATAGGCACTCTTTAGTCGTACTTCACGACCTGGACCAAGACGGAAAAATTTCCTGGGAGGGTCTTCCATAAAGTCATTCCTTTCGATATAAATCTCCCGGCTAAATGGGATTTCCCTGGAGCCCATGCTTTCATCTTCCGGGTTATTTATGGTTTCAAACTCTTCAACTTTATCTTCCGGATAATTTGTAATAGTAATTTTGAGTGGATTGAGCACGGCCATTACCCGAGGGGCTTTTTTATTTAAGTCTTCTTTTACGCTGTGCTCTAAAAGGGCCACATCTATTACATTATCTCTTTTAGCTACACCAATTCGATCAGAGAAGTTCCGAATGGATTCCGCTGTGTAACCCCTTCTTCTAAGTCCTGAAATAGTTGGCATTCTGGGGTCATCCCATCCTGAAACCAATTTTTCATTCACCAGTTCAAGCAACTTACGCTTGCTCATTATAGTATAGCTTAAATTCAAGCGGGCAAATTCAATTTGACGTGGCCGATATTCGGTATCAATTATCTGATCGAGATACCAATTATACAATGGCCTATGCACTTCAAACTCAAGTGTACAAAGGGAATGAGTAATTCCCTCAATATAATCTGATTGGCCATGTGTAAAATCATACATGGGGTAGATGCACCAGGTATCACCTGTACGGTGATGTGGTTTATGCATAATCCTGTACATAATTGGATCACGCATATGCATATTGGGAGACGCCATATCTATTTTTGCGCGCAGTATTTTTTCACCTTCCTTATATTTTCCGGCTTTCATTTCCTTGAATAGTGTCAAGTTTTCTTCAGGTTGTCGGTTTCTAAAGGGACTTTCTGTACCAGGTACTGTGGGCGTTCCTTTTTGCTGAGCAATCAGTTCTGCTGACTGTTCATCAATGTAGGCTTTGCCGTTTACAATTAATTTTTCTGCCCATTCATATAACTGATCAAAATAATCGGAAGCATATTTCGGCTCATCTTCCCATTCAAAGCCAAGCCACTGAACATCATGCATTATGGATTTCACATATTCCTCTTCTTCTTTTTCAGGATTGGTGTCATCAAAGCGCAAGTTGCATTTTCCCTGGTATTTTGTAGCCAGTCCAAAATTCAGACAAATTGATTTTGCATGACCAATATGTAAATAACCATTTGGTTCTGGTGGAAAACGAGTATATACTTCACCCTCATTCTTCCCAGCTTTCCGATCTTCTTCAATGATATTCTCAATAAAATTTAAAGAAGTTTTTTCTTCATTCATTTCGTTCATGTTTCCTTCTTTTGATTTGGAACGCTCATTACTTTCTCCAAATGCGGGATTGTACTTGTATATGCAACTAATTCCCATTGTTTTGTTTTGTGCAAAAATACAGCAATTTAAACTTGAAAATAAGATTAAGTGGTAAAAATGCAAAAGTAAGGGTACAAAGTTTTATTTTCGCAGCTGATAAATACGAATCAATGGGAAAAATACAGATAGAGCAAATGGAATTTTATGCCTATCATGGGCATTTTAAAGAAGAACAGATTGTTGGAAATAAATTCCTGGTAGATCTAAGTATTGAAACCGACATGGCCCTGGCTTCCGTATCAGATGATCTTAAAGATGCTGTTAATTATCAAAGGGCCTATCAGTTAGTAAAAACTGAAATGGAAAAGAAATCCCATTTGTTAGAAAACATTGCCAGGAGAATTCTGGATGTATTGTTTGAAGAACTTAGTGGAATTGAAGAAATCAGTGTGCAGGTTTCAAAAATGAATCCACCTGTTGGGGGAAAGATGGATTGTGTAAGTGTAACTATGGGAAGAGACATGGAAGGAAATTATTTTTAGAATGTGTCTGTTTTTTTAGTAATTTTGCAATGTTAAAAAATGGTCGGTTTGCCGAGTGGCTAGGCGCTGGTCTGCAAAACCAGTTACAGCGGTTCGAGTCCGCTACCGACCTCTTTTAAACGATCAAAACCTCTGATAATCAGGGGTTTTTGTTTTTTGGAGGGGCGGATGAGGGGGCAATATTTTTTCTAAAATCCTTTGATTTTGCAGGTTATACTAATTTAACACCAAAATGAGCTTCAGCGATAATTTGGTGTATTAAATTATTAATGCCGATGCATATTTGATGTATAACACTAAATGCTGAGAATTCATGTATTAATTCAAATAGCAATCGGCATGAAACCTTTTTATCAACTTGTTTGGTGAAAAACTGCGCCCGCCTGGATTATTCGGACAGGTTTAGCTCCTCATTAGCGAGTATAAATGAAATTCTGGACAATTCAAAGACTTATATTTCCAAATATTAGGGTAACTGGAACCTTTGTATGGTGGGAAACACAAATCGATCCTACACTTCATTTTGGTATCCCGATGGGAGGATGGAAACCGGTAGGAAAACCTTTCCTTGAAAACAATCAGATGGAGCCAGATATCAAAGTGTCAAATGCACCAGCAGTAATGGCTAAAAGAAGGGATTAGCAACTGGAAGAGGCAGTGAAAGCATTAATAAAGCTTATTCAGCAGACTTAAACCTATTGCTAAGACTATTTTGTAAACCCTGAATCTGCTTTAAAATCTTTTTAATAATTGACAAATCAATGGAGGTAAGCATCTCTTCATGAATTTCATTTTCAGGATTTTCATTGATGTGTATTTGGTTTACTTGAAGCTTGATACGCTGGTGGGTTAAATACTCAAACGTTTGCTTTATTTCTTCATGAGTTTTAAAATCAACCACTTTATGTTCGAACAACTCAGCTAGACGATTCATACTGTTTGTTTCATCAATGCCTGCATACAAGGTATTTATTCTTAAATAACCGATAATAGGTAACATTACCATTTTTAAATCAATTGATTTATTTTCGAATGCTGCCTTATAATTAATAATAGAGTTAGCTAAGTGGTAAAGGAAAAGAGTATTTTCTTTTGCTTCAGCAATAAAATGATTTCTAAGCTCACTCACTAAAGCTTGGTAACCATATATGTATTTGAGATCAAAAAATATTGCACTGTCGAGAATACTTATGCCATCCTGTTTTAAAATCCATCTCGAGAAATATGCCTTCCAGGCACCCAGCGTTTTGCACCATTTTGGATTATTGGCCATGAAAAACCCTTTGCAATTATTATAACCAATTGTATTTAGGTTTTTATTTATATAGTTGGCTAGTTTGAGGAAATAATTCTCGGTACTTTCAAATCCATCTTCATAAATAATAGCATTATCCTGATCTGTTTTTAAAGTTTGTTCTGAACGACCAGCACTTCCCATGGCAATAAAAGCAAACTTGCATGGCGGATTACCCATCTGATCAATTCCCAATTGTATTACTCTGCAGGATATAGAATCAGAAACTGTGGTTATTAAACGTGTTATATGATTAATGTTATCGCTTGAAGAAACTAAAGCACTTATGAGTGTAGGCAGTTGCGAATAAAGTTCTTTAAGCTGCTTAATGGTTTCGCTATTGTTTATTTGCTGAATTAAATAACTTAATGAATTGCGCTGCACCTCTAAACAATCCTGATTACTCACAACACCAGTAACAGATCCACCCTCATCTTTAACCAATAAATGGGATACTGTTTTGCTTTTAAAGCTAAGCACAGCTTCATACAATAATGCTCCTGAGTGAATACTAAATACCGGAGAGGTCATAACTTCAGAAATTGGTCTGTTATCAGGTATTCCTTGCGCTAAAACTCTATTCTTTAAATCATCGGAATTAACAACACCAATTACTTGCTGATTTAACCTTATAAAAACTACCCGCTCATTTTTCTTCTCCATGAGCTTGCATGCTTCTTGAATAGTAGTGTTCGTTTCGCAATATAAAACCTCTTTTATAAAAGGTTCTATAGATTGATTCATAAGTTGCAAGGAGGACTCCACTTCATCGGAAAGTTTTTTGCTGCTTATTTCAATTTGTTTTTGATGGTCAACATTTTTAACAATTACAATGTATCCCAAGTTATTAGTGTAGGATACTTTGGAAACAGAAATCACAATTTCTGTTTCACTTTTGCTATTTATAATTTGAGTTTCAAAACTAAACGATTTATCTGGATCGTTCATTCCAGCCAATACTGTTTCAATATCAATTTTAAATAATTCATTAAATGTTAAACCTATAACATTGCAATCTGGATTAAAATAATTCTCAACAAATTTTTGATTCGCAAATATCACTTTTTCATTCAAAAACATTAAAGTCCCTTCGGTAGATGCTTCAACCAAACTTTTATATTTTAAACGCGATAAGTTTAATCCTTCTTCGGCATTTTGTCGCTTTTTTTCAATTATTAAACTTTGCCTAATCAGATAAATTAAGGTTAAAACTATAATGCTTATAATAATACTCGAAATACTAAATAACCGTTTTTTTAGTGCTGAAATTTCAAGGCTCACATCTTCAAGATATATTCCGGTACCCACAATCCAATTCCATTTTTCAAATCCTTTTACAAACGATAATTTGGGCACGTCCTTGGTTACATCATCCTTCCATTGCCAATAATATTCAACAAAACCTTGACCTAAAGAATCAACAACCTCAACAGCATTTTTAAATAATCTATTCTCATGACTATCTAAATAGTTCGATAAGTCAGTGTTGTTCAGTTCTTTTCGGTAGGGATGCATAATCATTTTGGGCTGATGATCTATGATCCAAAAGTAGTCCTTCCGCTGATTGCCATAACGCATCTTCTCAATCTGGGTAATTGCTTTTTGTTGGGCTTGCTCTAGTGAGTACATGCCATTTTCAAACTCAAAATTATACTCATCAAGTACACTCCAGGCTGTATTGGTCAATTCCAATATCATTTCTTTCTTACGTTCCATAATGCTCTTTTCAAACATGGGTATAAGCACTATATAAAATGATACAACAAATAGAATTATTGCCAAAAACGTAGGCACTACGATACTTAAAAAAAACTTGCTTATTGGTTTTTTAGACATTCATATGCGTTTTGCAGTTACAGATAATCGATTGGTATCAAATATACAAAATCCACTTTCATAATTACTTTTTACAATTGATGGAATTAATACACTATCGAATTCTTTTAATTTAGAAGTTCTATTAAACTGTCTATATTTTACTCTTCTCGACGCAATTACCATCCCGCTATAATGACAATGACCACAAAAACTATATAAAGCTTCCTGATTCTTCATAAATTCTTTATGTTGCTCAAATTCCTTTCTTTTAGCAGCATAAGATCGAAACGCTCCTGTTGTGTTAGGGAAGATATAATGTGTTAAGAGTATAGGTTTGTTATCAATACTTACAGAAAGAGACTCAGGTAAACCACGTAACCAGTCTATTTCATCATCAGATAAACCGGCATCTAATTCACCATCGTTGTAAAGCCAAACTAATGAACCTCCAGTTTCATCTTGTTCTTGTTCATTCAAATCGTACCAGTTATTCGGGTAAACAAAACCTCGATTGCTATATGGTATTCGTTTAGCTGCGTGATAATCGTGATTACCCGGCACTATCCAAGTACAGTTTTCCTTTACCAAACGAATACATTCCGAAGCATTACGTGTGTTCCCATGTTGGTAATACAGTTCACTAAATCCAACAATATCGCCCAAACAAATTATTTCGTTACAGTGTTCAAGCTCTATAGCCCTTAAAGTCTTCTGCAGATTCACCACATCCTCATGTATATCTGATATTAAAGCCAGTCGCATTTGAAATACCTTTAATTCTATTTTGTCGGGCAGAAATAGTTTTTCTGCACCCTGGTTAAATATTGATGCTTTCTTTCGTAATTAAGTTTCGTATTCAAGTTCAATTGCTAAGTTATAATAATCGATTGTTTTGTTATAGTTTTCTTTAAGTTGTTCCATAAATTATAATGGACTTATAGCCAATTGGGATATCTATTATCAAAGATACACCAGTAGAGGTATGGCTTTAGGAGTTAACACAAAAGTAAACGATGATACTGTAAGAGCAAGTCAAGAATCTCCCTCAATCTCAAAGGATGTAACAGGAAATTTTGTTATTGTGTGGCATGACGAATAACATAAATCATCAACTTTTATGTTAGTAAAATCTTTCATTTAATATAGTAATCAAATGTGATTTTTGTCCATGTTTCCATTCCTTCATAAAATTCAGCTAAATTGTGTTTTTCAATCCAATCTGCTGTCATTTTATCTGTTTCATTAATGTATAAATCTTTATTTGATACATGGATATTATACAAAAGTCCAATATGAACACTGCCAACCGAAATTGTATCATCATTTATAAAACCAATAAATTCAATATCCTCTATTAAACAAGCATTTAATAATTTTACCTCTTCAAATAATTCTCTCTTTAATTCATCAATTAAATACTGTTCTTTAGACTCCATAGAGTTGCCTGGATTCATATGACCTCCCACACCTAAAGAGAATCTATTGTGCAACCTTTTTTCTGTCTGCTTAGAGGTCCTTTTAAATAAATAAAATGATTGGCTTCGCCGAACTCCGCTGCGCTTCGGTTCTTTATATGAAATTATAGCATATGGAATAATTTGTTTAAAAGAAGGGTCTTCTTCCAATTCATTCCTTTTACGAAACAGGCCATTCTGAACAACCCTTTTCAATACATCACTATTGCCAGGTATTAAGCCTTTTTCTTTATAGGTCATTAAGTCCCAAAGCTCAACTGTTGGTATAGCGAAAACTAATTCATCCAAAATATTTATTGTTTGTAAAAAGTTGGCGCTTAAACAGCCATTTTCCTTCTGATTGGAGGATGAGGATTATAGTTTTCTACTACAAAATCATCAATAGTTAGTTGATCAAAAGGTTTTTTTGCAATATGTAATTTAGGTAAAGTTTTGGGTTCTCTTGACATTTGTTCAAGAATAGCAGTTACATGATCATATTTTTCTTCATTTCCGTCACCTGGAGCGTTTTTATTAACCCATTCAACAACTTCTAAATATGCTTCTCTTTCAGAAACACTCTTAATTCTATTTTGTAATTCCTTAAAATTTTCTTTG
>JASJGS010000255.1:0-3019 GCA_033791445.1 Bacteroidales bacterium
ATGAAGGAGGTTGTTCAACGACAAACCACCCTTGTAGTAGTCACACACGATCACCAGCTCCTGCCTCAATTCCAGCATGTAATCGATTTCAGCAGTATCACCCAGCATCCAAATGTGATTGGCACGAAGAAAGGAGGGAAAGAGTTATGAAAGATATATTATTTATGGTAGGACAATACCTCTCTTTTTATAAAGTAAAAACTTCAATTCTTGTACTTTCTATCACTTTGATCTTTTACCTTCCAGCCGGGTTGAAAGTCATTGTGGATCAGAGTGCCGATTCTCTTACATCAAGAGCCGTGGCTACACCGCTTATTGTGGGTTCAAAGGGGAGTTCTCTTGAACTGGTATTAAATAGTCTCTACTTTGATACAAAAGCGCCGGAAACCATGCGATATAGACATTATAACCGGATTACTCAATCTGGACTGGCTACTGCGATACCATTGAACTCCCGGTTTAGAGTGGGGCAATTTCAAATTATTGGAACTACACTGGACTACTTTGATTACCGCGGTCTAATCCTGGCTGAAGGGGGAAATTTATCACTTCTTGGTGATTGTGTGCTGGGGGCAAAAGCCTCTCAAAAGATGGGTCTCTCAGCTGGAGATGAGGTGATGTCCTCACCCGAAAACGTATTTAATCTGGCCGGAGAATATCCACTCAACATGCATATTTCAGGTGTACTTGAATACTCAGATTCGCCTGATGACGATGCAGTATTCGTCGACATTAAAACAGCATGGGTAATTGAAGGCCTGGCACATGGTCACGTGAACCTGGCTGAACCGGAAGCAGCAGCGGGGGTGCTCAAACAGGAAGGGAATGTGATTGTAGGCAATGCATCTGTGACGCAGTATAACCAGATTACCGTGGACAATATGGACTCGTTTCATTTTCATGGTGACCCCGATGGATTTCCGTTAACCGCAATCATAGTTATTCCACACAACGAGAAATCATCCACAATCCTGAGGGGAAAGTACCTGGGGGACGAGGAGGATGTACAAATCGTGAAACCCCTTGAAGTAATGAATGAGTTACTTGAAACAATATTCACGGTGCAAAGCTATGTAGTTACTGCGATTGTGGTGATCGGGCTGTCTACCCTGGCCACTTCGGTCCTTGTCTTTTTGCTTTCTCTTCGATTGAGGAAACGGGAAATACAGACCATGCATAAGATTGGAGGATCCAGGCGACGAATTTTGGCTATCCTGGCTTCTGAAATATTAGCAGTTTTAATGCTCGGAGCGAGCATTTCTTTGATATTAACTATTATAACAGCAAAATTTGGTCCGGCCATCCTAAAAGGGATATTGCTGGGTTAAGTCACATTAATACACGGACATGTCATGAAATGGAAATGGATCTTTGGAATTATCGCATTACAGGTTTTGAGCGGATGCGATCAGAAAAAAACTACATCAACAACAGATGCAGCAAAAGGTAAGCTTGACCTTGTGGTGGTCAATTATCCTCTGAAATATTTCGCTGAGCGAATAGGAGGTGATCAGGTTGAAGTACAATTTTTGGCACCGGGCGATACGGATCCGGCTTACTGGACTCCGGATGACGAAACTGTAACAGCTTTCCAGCAGGCAGATATGATCCTGTTGAATGGGGCGGGATATGCTCAATGGTTCAATAAGGTAACACTGCCGCCCTCTAAACTGATTAATACCACTTTCAGTGTTCAGGATAAATATATAGAAATGTCGGAGCAAGCCACTCATACGCATGGCCCTGAAGGGAAACATGCACATAGTGAACTTGCTTTTACAACCTGGCTCGATCCAGGTTTAGCGATTGCCCAAGCCGATGCAATTAGAAAGGCTCTTTCAAAAGAGCTCCCCGGAAAAAGTGGATACTTTAATGCGCGTTTTTTGTCATTGGCTGGTGATCTTCAAAAGATTGACAGTGCAATAGTCGCACTTACTACCCAGGTACAGGATGAACCCTTGATTTTCTCCCACCCGATTTACCAGTATTTCGAGAAGCACTATGCTCTTCACGGAAAGAGCGTCCACTGGGAACCGAATCAATTTCCAGATCGGGTAATGTTGAAGGATTTGGAAGAAATTTTGATAGAGCACCCTGCAGAATGGATGGTTTGGGAAAGCGAACCATTGACACAAACCATAGATAAACTGAAGGAGTATGGAATTGGAATCATCGTATTTGATCCCAGTGGAAATACACCTGTAAAAGGCGATTATATCAGCGTGATGGAGCAAAATATACACAATTTGCAGATGGCATTCTCAACACAATAAGTAGTTGACTTTATAGACAAGCACTAATTAGACTGTAAAATTCTATGAACATCAACTAAGTTATAAAAATTTCATAAGTGTTATCTAATCTGCCATCCTTGTTATGTGAATAGTGTAAAATTTTTATCTTTGTTACATAATCTTGGTTTTGTATCCTCATAAGTAATTCGACAATGATGAGGCTTTGCCAATGAATGTTTCAAAAAGGTAAAATGAAGGAGTTGAATAAAAACATGACTTTTGAATCAATGCTTGGAGAATTATCAGCAGAAATGGTAAATCTTTCGCTCGAATCCATTGATGCAGCCATTGAATCAAGTTTAAAAAAACTGGTAGAATTCTTTGATGCTGATCGCTGTCATTTGGGCGAATTTTTACCTGATCAAGCCAAAGTTGTTGTTCCTTATTTTTATTCACGGCCTGGTTTAAACCTTCCTCAAACTACTTCTGTAGGAGCAGGTTATTTGTCTTTTGTTTATGAGCAAATTAGGGAGGATAAGTTATTGGCATTTGCCAAAAGTTCTGAATTACCTAAACAAGCAAGTCAGGATCGTATTGTTATTGATAAGATGGGAATTAAATCATCACTTATAATTCCTCTGAAAATTGATGATGAAGTTCGGTATGCACTTTCCTTAGGTACGGTTATAAAACATCGCCAATGGAGTGAAGAGACCATCCGACAAACTAAGATTGCTGCAAATATTTTGGCTCATGTATTACAAAGAAAATCTATCCTGCAAAAG
>JASJGS010000256.1:0-4895 GCA_033791445.1 Bacteroidales bacterium
TAGTAATGTAGTCTATGTTGCTTCCCAAGGACAATCATGGGGGCCTGGTGGTGAGCGTGGCTTATATAAAACCACCGATGGTGGTAAAAGCTGGAATCGTATACTGGAGATTGGGGAATATACCGGGGTGTCTGATATGGAAATGGATCCCAGAAATCCCGATATCTTATATGCAGCATCGCATCAAAGGGAACGCAGGGTATATTCAAAAATTGACGGAGGTCCAGAATCGGCAATTTACAAATCGGTGGATGCTGGAGCCACCTGGAACAAACTAAAAAGAGGTCTTCCTAAAGGAGATGTGGGACGTATAGGTCTTGCATTATCACCAGCAAATCCTGATATTTTGTACGCGGTTATTGAATTACCTGGAAACAAAGGTGGATTTTATCGTTCCTGTGATATGGGTGAAAGCTGGGAAAAACGAAGCGATAAAGTATCTAGCAGCCCGCAATACTATAACGAATTATATGCCGATCCGATAAATCCTGACCTGGTTATATTAATGGATACCAGAGCCGGGCTTTCAGCCGATGGTGGTAAAACATGGGAAAGCATTGAAGGTAGTAACAAGCATGTGGATAACCATGCCTTGTGGATCAACCCCGATGACACCAATCACTATCTGATGGGCTGTGATGGCGGATTATATGAAACCTATGACCGGGCCAAAACCTGGCAGTTTAAAAGCAATTTGCCCATTACCCAGTACTACCATGTAAGAGTGGACAATGATTATCCATTTTATAATGTTTATGGTGGTGCCCAGGACAATGGTTCCTGGTTTGGTCCCTCACAAACACACAGGCGATCCATTGTAAATGCCGATTGGACCTATACTATTGGTGGTGATGGATATCTTTCCATTCCTGATCCAAATAATCCTGACATTTCCTATTGCGAATCACAATACTGTGGAATTAGAAGATACGATAGAACCACTGGAAATAGTGTTTCAATAAAACCGCAGCCAACCATTGATGAAGAATATACCTGGAACTGGAATACCCCATATTTTTTAAGCACTTTCGATTCAAAAACACTCTATATTGGAGGGAATTATGTATTAAAAAGTACTGATATGGGCGGCACCTGGAAAAAGATGAGTGGAGATCTTACCAGGCAAATTGACCAGAACAGCCTTCCAATGATGGGGAAAATGTGGCCACCGGAAGCAGTAGCTAAAAATATGTCTACTTCAGAGTTTGGAAATATATTTGCTCTTGCTGAATCACCTCTTAAGCAGGGAATGCTTTATGTTGGTACTGATGATGGATTGATCTGGATTTCAGAAAATGATGGTGGGGAATGGACTAAATATGACAAATTCACCGGAGTTCCTGAAATGACCTTTGTGAATTACATTCTTCCTTCTCAGCATGAAGTAAACACAGTGTATGCCTGCTTTGATGGACGTAAAAACAGCAGTGATTTTACTCCTTATTTGATAAAAAGTACCGACAAAGGGAAAACCTGGACCTCTATTGCAGCAAATTTACCTTCAGGAACTGTTTATTGCATTCAGGAGGATCATATCAATCCCAATATATTGTTTATAGGAACGGAATGGGGTGTTTGGACAACAATTGATGGTGGTAAAAAATGGGTTCAGCTAAAGAAAGGTATTCCACCAATTCAAGTAAAAGACCTGACCATCCAAAGACGTGAAAATGATCTGGTAGTGGCTACTTTTGGTCGTGGATTTTATGTAATGGATGATTATTCTGGCTTACGAACATTGAGTGAAAGTATAACAAAAAAAGAAGCCCATATTTTCGATATAGATGAAACCTTGATGTATTTTCCTTCAAGCAATCTGAACTATCAGGGAGAGGTCCATTTTAAAACTCCCAATCCTAACCCAGCTGCCACATTTAGATATTATATTAAGAGTGGATATGAAACTTTAAAACAAAAGCGTATTAAGGCTCAAAAGGCTTCTGAAAAATCAGGTGGTACATATTTTTATCCTACGGAGGAAGATTTGCTGGCTGAAGAAGCAGAAGTTAAGCCTAACCTGGTTTTTACTGTGTATGATGCGAATGGGGATATTATGAGAAAAATAAACTCCCCTTTGCGTAAAGGATATAATAGTATTAACTGGGATCTGGGATATTTAACCGGCAGGGGACCAAAAGTACCACCAGGAGATTACAAAGTTGCCCTTGACAAGAACCTGGGTGGTGAATTTACCCGGCTTGTAGAACCTCAGAGTTTTACTGTTAAGGCAAATCCAAATGCATTGGGAACACCTAATTATGCAGCTAATTTCAGCTTCCTGAAGGAGGCTAGTGATCTGAATGCTCAAGTTACCTCGGCACGTGGTAAAATACAGGACATGAACACCCGATTGTCAAATATGAAAAAAATACTGGAGAACACACCGGTAGAAGCGAATGTTTTAGTTGCTAAAATAGACGCAACACAAAAAGAGATTGACGCACTTGCCAAGATTATTGTTGGTGGTTTTGGAGCTAAAAACACAGTAGCCAGCCGTCTTCGATTTGCTATGTACACCACTTCATCTGCTCAGGTGGATGTTACCGGTGCTCAAAAGGAGCAATATGATATTGCTAAGAAAGCATATGCCGGACAGGAGTCCAACCTGAACAATTTATTTACAGCAAAACTTCCTGCATTGGAAAAGGAATTTGAAGAGGCAGGTGGAGTGCTGTTCAATAATCCTCCAACCCGGAGATTTTTCTTCGAGGAGTAAATGAAAATGTTATCAAAGAAAGGCAATCTAAGGGGTTGCCTTTCTTTTTACCAAATAATATTCAGTATTTTATCATGATCAGGAAAATCCTCCTTGGCTTATTGGCATTCATTTTGATTATTGCTATTGGTGCCTTTATCTATTACAGATTGGTAATATATAAACCACTTCCTATTAGCGACAAAGATAGAGCAGCCGTAAATCTTATGCCCTTGCCTGCCAAACTCAATCTAAAGAGTGGATCAGTAGATATCTCAGCTGGTCTTAAAATTGATTATCCAGGTGTAAGCAATAGCATGATAGAAAAATTAAACTTCCTGGAAACCGGAGAGAACGGTGTTATTGTAGCGGTAGTACCTGGACTCCGTAAAATCATTCTAGGTGTATGATATTCTTACCTGTTTTGATCTATATGTAATGCTTGGATCTTCCAGTATGTAAGTGATCTCCAGAGCCACTCAAAAGGGCCAAATCGAAACCTCTTCAGCCAATAGCGGGTTAGTGCTATTTGGATTATCCAGACAGCTATTGCGATGAGTATCATCTGCCAGCGCTCAACTTTCCCATACAGGCCAATTCCCATACCATATCCATATAAAAGCATGGTGCAGATAAGAGTCTGGAAGAGATAATTTGAGAGTGCAGTGCGTCCGATAAGAGAAAGAGTTTTCTGGCACCGTACAAATTTCCCTTTCTTAAGCAATAGTAAAATCAAACATATATAAGCATAACTAACAAAAACACTTCCTAAATAGTTATACTGGGAGCCCAGAAACATTGAATATTCGTAAACCCAATCATGATTAAAGTTCTGATATACGCCAAGGATTACTAAAGGTATACCAATTAAGGCACCCAGAATAAAACTGTTAAAGTAAAGCTTATTTGTTCTTTCCCCACTCAGAATCTTCCATTTATAAAAGGCCATCCCCATCAACATCAATCCACCTGCATGCCATCCTTCATTCATTAAAAAGTTCATGGTTTGCAAAAATATGGAGGTAGACATCCTATGTCTTAAGGCACCCATAAAACTCCCTAAATAGGCATTTAAGTCTTCCATAATCAACTCATCAGAAGGAGCCCAAAACTTCAATGCATTTTCCAGACTTTCTTCCGGCCAGTATTCTATGGTAGTCCCAAAAAACAAATAAATGGCACTTCCTATTAATAGAGAAAGTACACCGAAAAAAAACAGCCAGCCAGGTTTAAGATTTCGAAAAAGGAATACGATCAGCCCACACATTGCATAACAAACCAATATGTCTCCATACCAGAACAGATAGGCATGAACCATTCCGATTACAAATAGCCAAAAAATCCTCCTGTAATATATGCCAGCTGGTTTCCTTCCTGCCTTTTTAATTTTGTCACTCATCAACACTATTCCCGCACCAAATAAAATGGAGAAGATCGTCATAAACTTATTGTCTGCAATGATGTGACTAATTATCCATGTCCATTTATTGATTCCTGTCAGGTCCCCATAGGCTGTCGGATTTACATAGGCCGCAGTGATCATGCTGAAGCTTTGAATATTCATTATTAAAATACCGAGTATGGCAAATCCGCGTAAGATATCCAGGGAAATTATTCTATTCTCTGTTGTGATTGGAGAAATATTTTTACTCATCGCTTTTTATTAAGTTTACCCATCTCGAATTTACGGACTTTTTAAAACTTACCCTAAAAAAGGTATAAAAAATCCGAATGTTCTTCTGAACCAAAAGTATATGGCTGAAAATGAAAACAGAATTGTTCTGAAAACGGGATATTACCTGGACAATTTCACTTATCTGTTGGATTTTGTTATAAAGAATTACGCTGATTTGCTTTCAGAGGCGGAAGTAATTTTTATAGAAAACTTCAAATCACTGAGCCTTAATGCACAGCTACTTTATGTTCGTCTTGTAAGTCGCAAAGGTCCCTGGTTTATTCTGGAAAAAATCCTCTATGAAGAGATTCAGTCTATTCATCAAGCCACCGAAAACCTGGTAGAAAATGGGTTTTTGTTAAGAAACTCTGATATAGACCTCAAAGAAGCACTTACAGTCCTTACCAAAGTTGAAATAGTAAGTTTCTTAAAACAATACTATCCAGATATTAATATCAATTACAATTGTTCCAAATCAAATTTGATTGATCAATTAAGCAATGCAGAAGATAAGCTTTCCCTTGA
>JASJGS010000257.1:0-12450 GCA_033791445.1 Bacteroidales bacterium
CTTACTTGGTTGTAGCTCCGCCCATCTGGGTAAGAAAGCTATCATTGGGTTCCCATAATTCAACTTTATTTCCTTCAAGGTCCATAATATGAACAAATTTTCCGTATTCAAACTCTTCAATTTTGTCGACTATAGTCACCCCATTTTCCATAAGTTTTCTTACCAGGCCTTCTATATTTTGTACTCTATAATTTATCATAAAATTTTTCTCAGAAGGAGCAAAGTAATCGCTTCCTTCTTCAAAGGGACTCCACCTCAAATAATTTATTTCATCTGGATTGTTCGCATTCCGGAATTCAAAAGGTGAACCATAATCATCAATGGCAAGTCCTAAATTTTTACCATACCATTCACTTGTTTTCTTTGGATTTTTTGATTGGAAAAAGATTCCACCTATGCCTGTAACTTTTGGTGTGGTATCGTTCATAACATACTCTTTTGCGGTAGGTTTATCGACTAGAATATCTTTATCACTATCCTGGTTAGTAACGGAATTGCAACTATTGAATACGAATAGGATAAGAACAAAGTAAGAATTTAAATATTTCATAGAATATTATTGTTAAGCATATTAATAGACCGCTTTTGGCTTATAATTTTATTTACTTTTAATTTCATTTTCTAAGTTTTCACATTCACTTCTCATTTTCTGAAGAACATCCTTGTAATCAGGATTACTCGCCAGATTTTCCAACTGATTCGGGTCTTTTTGTAAATCGTGTAAATACTCATAAGGGGGATTTTGTTCATAATAATTCGCATAAACATATCTTTCCCCTCGAACTCCAACATATTTAGGAATTTTTTCATGTTCCATTCTATGTTCACAGAGAAAGCTTTCTCGCCAGTTTTCAACATTAACATCACTTAAAATGGGCAAAAGACTTTTCCCCTGGTAAAGCTGAGGTGTTGAAATTCCTGCCAAATCAAGTATGGTAGCTGGAATATCAATGTTTAGGGCAATATTGTTTTCAATTCTTCCAGTTGTTTCTTTTGGTACTCGTGGGTCATATATTATCAGGGGGACTCTGAGCGATTCCTCATAATGAGACCATTTGCCAGCAAAGCCTCTGTTGCCCATGTAATAGCCATTGTCCGCCGAATAAATAATTACCGTATTCTTATCAAATCCTTTTTCTTTAAGGGAAGAAATTATTCTTTCCATTACTTTATCATAGCCACTAATCATGCGATAGTAGGCGATCATATTGGTTTGATATTTTTCTTTGGTATCCCAGCGCCAAAAGTAGCGTTCCCTGTTTAGTGAGTTTTTTAAAAATGCTGGATGATTTTCAAAAATTTCAGGATTGGATAAATATGGTTCGGGAGCTTCAATGTTTTCATACATATGTGCACCGGCCTTTGGGTAAGGATAATGACCATCATTTCCAGGTTTATGGTTGTTATCAACGGCATGAACAGAATTAAAACTAATAGAAAGACAAAAGGGCTTTTCAGAACTTTGGGTATCAATAAATTCTATTGCCTTATCGCCCCAGACTTCAGCAGAGTGCCGCATGCTACCATCAGCTTGTTTTACAAGGTGCGGAGCATTCATAGGTGCTGGCCTGTAAAAATCAAACATTTCTGTGAGAATGCTATCCTGCTCCTCCAGCTTTACTCCAAATTTTCCGACAAAACCAGTATGGTAACCCGATTTTTTAAGCAAATATGGATATGAACTGGTAATGAATTCTTTTTTAATAGGGTCTTTACCAAAAGTGTAATTGTGTTTGCTCTCATAAAGACCTGTGATAATAGAGGCTCTACTTGCAGCACATATTGTAGTTGTAACAAACATGTTTGTGAACCGAATTCCATTTTCGGCAAGTTTGTCAACTGTAGGAGTTTTAACGATCGGATGCCCGGCACATGATATTAAATCATTTCGC
Source organism: Bacteroidales bacterium (assembly GCA_033791445.1). GTDB lineage: Bacteria > Bacteroidota > Bacteroidia > Bacteroidales > VadinHA17 > JANTGF01. The sequence continues at coordinate 1,893 of JASJGS010000257.1, forward strand.
TGATCATCTATAAGGACAAATAAAACATTTGGTCTTTCCTCACTATAGGTATCCTTATTTTTACATTGAATTAATAAGATGGCTAAAATAAAATAAAAAAGTATTCCCCATGTATTTTTCATATAATTTACTGTTTGGGCTTATCAGTTCCCTCTAACTTTTAGAAGTAGTTTCTTATCTCCACTTAGCTATATTATTTTTTCACCTATGATTCCAACTAAAAAACCTAGCGTTGCTCCTAATGAAGTAACATAAGAGTGTTCTAATTTACTTTCAGGAATAATGTCCTGAATCAGCAGGTATAGAATTCCTCCACTGGCAAATATCATTAAATGGGCTGTCAATTGTGGGTAATCACTCAGCAGAAAGTGTCCTGTTAATGCTCCTGCCATTCCTAAAAAACTTAAAAAGAAAAATATAATTAGGGTCTTTTTTACTGTAAACCCACTTAGAACCAAATCTCTAAAAGAGTTAAATGCTTCAGGTAGGTTTTGCAGGCCGATAAAAACAGCCAATAATGTTGCAGTGGCAGGTTCAGTAGCGAAGACAGCACCCAGGGCAATAGACTCGGGTACAAAATCCATTAACATCGCTAATAAAGTAGCTGTTTGCCCTCCTTTCTTTGCTAAATATCTATCTATAAAAAAGAAAAGGATGGCCCCCAATAAAAATGAAAAAGCTAAAGGAAGTAATTCCAATTCCTCCATACCTTGAGGAATTAATACCAGGGCTAAAGCTGACAACATTATTCCTGATCCAAAGGACATCAATGTATGTGTAATCTCGTATTTTACAGGACTTTCCTTAATATGGTGATTAAAGTAATCGGCTAAGATTCCTCCAATAAAAACTGTAATTCCTGCAAATCCTGAGTATAATATAATTTCAAAAAGCATCCTTAATTTTTTTCTTTAATTATTCTGGACACCTCATTTAATAACAATGGGAATGCTGGTTCAGTCATAATGTGACCATAACCATCCAATTCAAAAAGTACCGTTTGTTTGTGTCCTGATATTTTCATCATCCGCATGAGGTATGCATTTTCCTCATATCTACCTAGCAGCTCCAATTCTCTATCACCGGTAATTAGCAATAAGGGAGGGGCGTCAGGTCGAACATGATATAAAGGTGCCAGGCTATCAACTATGGGCTTGATACCTGGAATACCTCTTTCTTTACGGATGGTAAAATGGGTAATAGTATGGCCACTAAAAGGGATGAGGCCTGCTATCTTGTTGGCATCGATGTTGTGATTTCCTAACCAGGATTTATCCAGGCCAATCATACTTGCTAAATAACCACCTGCTGAATGACCAGAAATGAAAATCAGAGAAGAGTCTCCTCCAAATTTGTTAATATTTTTAAACACCCAACTCACCGCAGCTGCCGCATCCTCAATATATTTTGGGGCCATTACTTTTGGGTATAATCGATAATTTACAGCCACAATACCCACTCCTTTTTCTTTAAGAGCCGAAGGAATTTCTTTATTTCCTGCGGTTAATCCGCCGCCATGAAACCATACAATTGTGGCATAATTCTTAAGATCTTTAGGGAAATAGATATCCAAAACACAGCGTTCCTGAATGTATTCATCAGATTGATTTATTGATTCGTTGTAATAGTGAATGTTTAGTTTCGTTTCATATTTAGTATCCTGAGCATGAGCATATACCACTAATCCCGTGATACATAATATCAGCAAAATTTTCTTCATAGTATATATATTTATTTTGTAAATGCTAATGGAAATTCCTAAAGAAGCCAGCTGCTTATTTCTTTGCCCTATGATAATTAAATTTTATTTCTTCCTTTTCTCCACCATCTTCTATTACGACATACATATTAATTTCATCTTTAGAAATTTTTTCTATAGTAGATCCGTCAAAATATATTCTATCTTCATCAAGCTTAACTAATTTGAAATCAATAGTTTCATCCTTTTCCTCCCAACCCTTTAGGTGCTTATCAAAATGCTTTAATCGAAGAACAAGAGAATTGTTTTCCTCCGAAATAGTCTCTATTTCATAAAAGATTATGTCCCCATCGACTACAAGCTTAAAAACACACATCATGGAATTCCCCAATGGAGGACCCCATATTTCTTCTGTAATTCCCCCAAAAGCTTCCCCTCTCCAATGGCCTTCAATCCAACTTATATCATTTAAACTTGCTGTGGGTGATCCAATAGCTTCATTATAGAAAAGAGTGTTTGGAAATTGATCTTGTCCAACTACTGGTAGAGAGGATAAAAAAAGACAAATAATAAAAAGCCAGGTTATTTTCATATTCATATGTTTTAGGTGCTATAAATTCTAAGTTGTTGGCAAAGATTAAAAATAAGAATATTTATCCTGCTTAACCAATACATATCACTTATTCATATAATGCCTCTGTAAATTCGTTTCATTCGTTTTTTATCAATTCTATAAGTGGATTAATTTGTCTCAGACATTTTTTATATGATTTAACCCTAATTTTCTGCGCCGGATAGCAAAAAAACTAAGATAACAATTAAATAGATTTTGGTTATATATTCAATTATGCACTTCTGTGGGATCGGTTGACCAAAATTTCTTTTAGAACAGACATATATGAATACTGTTTCTGGAATTTACTTTCCATTCTGGAAGCCATTAATCAAGTGCTATATTATCCATTTTTATCTAACTTGGCCAATAATTGTATTTAGATTATTAAAAAAAATTAAATAATATTAATAAAGCTTAAGTTTTAAAAGCAGTCCTTGTTTATTAAGTAGATTGCATCTATCAATTGAATTAGATAGTATTATGTATAAAATGAAATTTGTTTTCAGATACCTTTTTAGAAATAGAACGACCAGCCTTATTAATATTATTGGCTTATCTCTTGGTATTTTAACATTTCTATTACTATTACTTTTTGTGCGTCATGAATTAGCTTATGATACCCAATTTTCAGGTTTTGAAAATATTTATCGTGTTACCACTAAAATAAATACTTCTGATGGTTCTCAACACCTTGCTATTGCCCCGTTGCCATTAAAAACTCTGTTAAAAAATTATTATCCTGAAATAGAAGAGACTGCATTGATAACAGAATTGCCTGACATTCATCTTGTAAAGTATAATGATATTCAATTTAAACAGGATGGATTCCGGGAAGCCTCCCCTGAATTGTTTAATATCTTAGACTATAAGGTTCTCTATGGCGATCTTTCAACAGCATTAGTTGAACCCAATTCAGTAATACTTACAGAATCACTGGCGCGCAAATTAATGGGGGATGATTTACAATTGAACAGTGAAATATTAATTGATAAAAAAGCGCACAAAATAACTGCTATATTAAAAGACCTGCCAAAAAACAGTGATTTGCAATTTAAGGCCTTAACGCCTGGTTACCAGGAATTAAGTTCGGACTGGTTAGACTTTGATGGCTTCCTGTATGTAAAATTTCACAATAAGGTCAAGTATGATTTTCATACTATTCTAGATTCTATTGCTAAAAAACAATATAGTCCCCTTCAGGAAGATTTAGAAGGTATAGAAATTCAATTTGTTCCTCAGCAAATTTCAAAGGTCCACTTTTCAGAGGAATTGCTGGCTGATTCACCTAAAGGCAATATTAAATATGTTTATTTTTTTACCATTGTAGCCTTTTTAATACTTTTTATTGCCTGCTTAAATTACATTAATCTTTCGTTTGCTCATATAGCTGAAAGAAAATATATAGACGGGATATGCAAAGTTTATGGTGCCAGCAATAGCCAATTGTTTAGATATCTTTTAAAGGAATCATATGTAATCACTTTTTTCTCATTATTTATTGCAATGGTACTATTGCAACTATTTCTTCCATTGTTAAACAATATCACCGGAAAAGACATCCCATTAGATTCCCTTTATAGTTTTTGGTTTTTAGGTAGTGTACTTCTGGTTTTTTTGGGTGTTATAATGATTATTAGCGGATTGCCAAATATAATCCCATCCTTATATCAAAGAAAAAGCACAATCAATAAATCTATAAAAAAAACGAATCTCCATCAAGGGAATTATAGAGGCGGATTGGTAGTTATCCAGTTTACTTTTACCATTTCTCTTATTATTTGCTTGGTAGCTTTTCAGCGACAAATGATTTTTGTAAAAAATAAAAATCTTGGCTTTGAACTTGACAATGTGCTGGTTATTGATACACCTGATGATAGCACCTACAATCAAAAAATAAAACAATTTGCAGATCATCTTAATAATTTAGTAGGAATTGATCAAATATCTACCACATATGGAGGTTCTGTCCCTGGAGTTCAGTATGGTGGAATGAAAGCTATACATGCTACAGAAATTGATGGAGAGATGAAACAATTTATAGTTAGTTTTTGTGATATAGATGAAAAGTACCTCGATATTTTGGGCATTGAGATTATTGAAGGGGAAGGGTTCTCTAATTATCCATATGTGAATGAAAACAAATGCCTTATAAATGAAACTTATGCCAGAGTCCTGGGAATTTCAGATGACCCAATTGGTAAACCTATTTCTGAAACGGAAGATTATGTAGCTGGTGTAGTTAAAGATTTCCATTTTCTATCACCACATAGTCCCATTGAGCCCATCTGCTTTAGGTATGCTAAAACTGATGATTATACAGGACAGCTATTTGTAAAAATGAATCTAGGAGTAATTGAGGATGTAAAACGACTATGGAAAGAAAGTATTCCCGACCATCCTTTTTATTATACGATTCTTAAAGACAGTTATAATAGTCAATATTCTGGGGATAAAAACTTATTTACGATAGTCTGGTTTTTCACTGTATTGAGCATCCTTATTGCCGGTCTTGGATTGGCTGGATTGATAAAATACACCTGTGAGCGCCGTATAAAGGAAATTGGTATTAGAAAAGTATGTGGTGCAAAAACCATTGAAATTTTATCTATGATAAATAAAGATTTCATTAAATGGCTTGTTGTTGCATTTATACTAGCATGTCCAATCGCATGGTACGTAATAAATAGATGGCTGGAGGGATTTGCTTACAAAATAACAATAAGTTGGCTTGTCTATGTGGCAGCAGGTTTAATTACTTTACTCTTTTCTATTCTTCTGGTTAGCCTGTTAAGCCTGTATTCAGCAAATAGAAATCCTGTTGAAACACTCCGATATGAATAGTAAAGAGTTCAATAGTCAACTTATTCATTACAAATAAGTTCATATTTAATGCCCTCTAAATCTTTAAAGAAAAGTGCTTAATAATCCGGGCCATATTCAGGATATAAACTGGGTTTTTTTACGATTTGTGCTCCAATGGCCTTTAACTCAACAAAAAGTCTGTCAACCTCATGTCGGGATTTTGCTTTATAGGCCAGATGATGGAGTGCACCTGGTTTCCTGCGATGAATGGTATCGTCTTTAAAAGCTGTTCTTGGTGAGGTGATAGCAAATGCCAATATTGGATGTGTATATTCCACTATATAAAAATCATGTTCTTCTATGAATGCACTTACCTTATTCTCGATATCAAATCCTAAAAGAGAAAGAAATTTATCATAAAAAGCTTCTGCAATCTTAATGTCTTTAACAGTTATTTGTATATGGTCAATTATTGGCTTCATGTTTAATATGTGCATTTAAGAGCCTCATCTGCAAAAGCTTCTAATAAATTTAGATCTGCTTCAAAAAAATGATCTGATGGAGATAGGATAAATCCGCCTCCTTCTCCAGCCTCACGGAAACAACGACGAACCTCATCTCTGGTTTCCTGCTCAGTGCATCCTGATAAATAATGAAACTGGTCGAATCCTCCAATCATACAAACTTTATCTCCAATCCGCTTTTTTGCTTCTTTAAGATTTGCGTCTGCACCCATTGAATAGGGTGTAAAAGTTTCCATTGCATCAGGTTTCATAGCCGCAATATCTTCCAGAATAGGCATCATACCACCACAAGTATGATAAACAATTCGCTGACCGGCATGGTGGGCAGCTTCTATTAATTCTGAGTCATACGGTGCTACAAATTCATTAAAAATATCGGGTGAAATAACCGTTGTTGAGGCATCACCACCACCCAACTCGAGAAGGTCATACTTTGCGCCCTTCAATGAATTAATGTAAACCCTTTTTCGTTCCTTTAGAATTGCAAGAAATTCATGAACCCATTTCGGATCCTCAAATGTGGCCATTATTAGGTTTTCGATTCCAAATAGGCAGGCAGCATCCTGCCAGCATCCTGGTTGCCCAAACCCTTCAAATGCATTAATATGTCCCCTTATTATGCCTCTGTTACCGTATTCATCAGCAGCTTTATTAATCTCCTCCACATTGCAAAGTGGGTAAGTCATATATTTTGATATGATTTCTATATCTGATTTTTCTTTTACCAGGGGATCTGCCAGCCAGGTAGTGTGTTCGTTTGACTGCAGTATCATTGACAGTGTTTTTTCTGGAGTAATAATATTAAATCGTTTTGTTGAATAGCTTGGGTCGTTAACAGCTTCAAGTTTTATTTGCCAGTTATCAGAACAAACCCTACGTGCTTCCAAAAATCCCATTTTAGTGTGTGAAGGATCAAAATACTCACATTTGTCTGCTGAAAAATCATATGCCATAATCCAATTTATAGGATCAATCCCCAGAATTTCAAAAAAATCTTGATTTGTAATCCCACTCATATAATTATTCAAAAATGATGGCATAACATGATGTGTAGTAACAGGCATTCTATCTGCTTTTCCACCTTTCAATGTTCTTATAAAACGTTCTTTTGAATTCATTATGAATAGAGTCCAATCAAAGTTGAGATTGCTAAAATGGTTCAAAAACCAGCTTACGAAATCTTTCCTTTATAATATTTGCTATTTCATCTCCTCCGCTCATTGTCTCCTCATAGCATTCTGAAATAAATGAATTGCTGCAATTTCCCCATTCGTCCTGAGGGATAATATAACCAATATAATCATTTGTCAGACCCATAATAATACTGTGTGGTCCAGGCAATATGTTTTTAATTTCTTCACCGAATGATTCAAAGGGTTCACCTGGTATCATAACAATTTGCATATCCCCTAAATCTAAAATCGAAATGTATGTATATTGAAAATATCGAGTAAGCTTCATTGTTTTGGCCCTGATATTAATTGATAGGGTGTCAGAAACGCTATAATTATTCAGTATATCGTTGGCCAGTTCTTCACCAAAACGTTTAGCCACATAAAAATTTCCTTCACTTCGATCATATGGATTGCCACTGGTTGAGCGGGCCGGATTGATGTTCCCTAAACTTCCATTAAAAAAAACAGCATTGCCTCCAATTGTATTTTCAACTTCTCTCCTGAGATAATGAACATAATCTGCTGATATTATTTTGTTATTTGGCCCCAACACTACTGGATGACAGCTAAAATTTATTATCGAAGCTACATTTTCGTTCGCTTCATTCTGAAACTCAATAATACTAAAGCCATTAATAAGCTCGCGTTTTGGGTTTCTGCGATTTACAGTTTTAACCAATGAGGTACCAGATTTTACAATCGCCTTCACATTTTGCATGGATTTTAAAGCCTGCACTGTAGCATTAGCTGTATTTTTATTTAATCTGGCGCGATATTTCTTATCCAGTTTGCCATCCATCATGGATGGGCCGGAATGTGTATGAATTGCATGGATGAAAATATTCTCTTCACTTAAACCTGTGGCCTTTTTTATTTCGGCTTTCATAGAAAGGACCTTGCTGTTGCTAATCCCAATTAAATCTAAGGCGATCAATGCTACCAATGAATTATTGTCAGCTACAATTATACATCGTGCACTTAATGTATCATTAATCCCATTTGATACACGAGGTTCATATCCTTCTAAACTTATACCTATAGTATTTTCAGGATTAATGTTTACCACGGCTGAACCAACTCGAAATCCTTCTCCACTCTTTAACATATCAACTGCAAGAGTGGATTCTAATTCAATACTTTCAGACTTACATGAATTAAGGCTAAACGCAATAATAAATGGAAAGATTACTAGTAAAATAAACCTGTTTGCTGTGATCATTGAAAATAACCTGATTGATGGTGCTATGAGGTTTATTATCTATTTTAAGTTTTAAGAGAGATAATCCTCAGCAATTTTCACGTAACTAAGATATGAAATAAAACGAAATAATTTCATTTGACAGGAAAGTGAAAGTATTATTTATAGAATTGTTTGTCGTGATCATATGCTCCCATCCAGGAACTCTTTCAAGGTCATATTAATAAAATATTCCCAGCCAGCCTGACAACTATCTCTACTAAACTCCGGGATACTTTTAGGAAAAGTTTCCAGTCCTTCGTTTGTAAGTCTTAGAATTGTCTTATTGTCATTTTCGAATAATTCAAATGTTACGATTCCTTCACCTTTGTATTCTTCATAACTCCAATGGTATTTAATCTTTTTGAATGGAACAACTTCCAAAATTATCCATATATGGTTGAAATTCCGATCTCCTGATTGAACCTTGAAACTTGTTTGAAACCCAACTTTTGGTTCAAATGAAGGAATGTTATTGAAGAACCACTGTCTCATTTGTTCAAGTTCGGTAATGGACTCCCAGACTACCATTTTTGAGTGCTAAAATCCTGTTCCACTACAATAGGTTCTATTGTCTGATTTATATTCATAAGAAGTGAGACTCAAATATTATGATAGATTCCCCGAATTAATCGATTTTTTTTAATCAATTGCTGGTACTGCCTTGCGCCAGCCATCAGCAAGTTGGGCAGATAACCTTGTAAGCACAGCAGCATATTCTTCCATTTCTGCAACATTCATTTTTTCATAGGGATCGTTCAAACGGTCATACAATTCTGTCTTCACATATTCTCCCCTTGTTCCAGTGGTATGATCCCAGGTGTACCACTCAATGTAATGATGGTCTTTAGTATTTATGGAATAAGCCATGTATCGCCCGCCATCTGCTGCAACCTTAGGCCTCCGGTGAAACTGGCTGAATGCTGCCTTCTTCCATGGAAGTTCTGGATTGTTCAGGAGTGGAACGAAGCTTGTACCCTGCATATAATCCGGGATTTCTATTCCTGTTAGATCACAGAGCGACGGAAAAATATCTACCAGTTCTGTTATTGCAAAGGTCTCAACACCCCTCTTGTCTTGATCTGGATATCGAATGATCATGGGTACCTGCAAGTCGATGTTATAATTTGTCATCTTTCCCCAGCTGTTATGGTCACCTAGTTTCCATCCATGGTCACCCCAGACAATAATGATAGTATTTTCATAAATCCCCAATGCTTTCAAATGCTTCACGAGATCTCCAAGTAAAGCATCAATGTAACTCACGCTTGCATAATAACCATGTTTCAAAATGCGTATGGTATCCTCGTTCATTCGGTACGAAGAACCTGGATGGCCAATATGGCCAAATCCGTCATAATTTCTTAGTTCATACATAGAGTTCATTGAAAAAAGAGGAGCCCCTTCCGGGACATCGGGATTTGGAGCCAAAGGAATCTCCTCAGGGTCATACATATCCCAGTATTTCTTAGGTGCAGCAAATGGAAGGTGGGGGCGAAAATATCCGAGGCCGAGATAAAAGGGCTTGTTCATTTCAGCAAGTCGGGTAATTGTTTGTTTGGCTAGTTCCGTCTGGGCACCATCATAGTAAAGTGTGTCATGGACATCAGCAGCTTCCCATGCCGGGCCTGTATTCCATCCGTCCGCATATCTAATTGCTCGTAACTTTAACAAGGAGTCTCTCTTGATTTCCTGCGACTTATTCACTTCTTCGCTGATATAAAAGGTCTCACCATCCCTCTCTAGCCATTCTGATCGGAGATAACGATATGGTCGTAAGTCTGGTTCATCCCATGAGATGGAATCAGGCATGTAATTATGGAATATTTTGCCAATGTTAACTGTGTAGTAGCCGTGCCGGGAAAAATATTGTGGCATGGTAACCGTTTCCGGATTGATCTCACGGAATTTGTCCCCAAGGTGCCAAACTCGGGTTGAATCAGGTCTCAAGCCTGTCATCAGGCTTGCACGGGAAGGTGCACACACTGCAGATTGGCAAAATGTTTGCCTGAAGGTCATGCCCTCCCCAGCTAATTGATCGAGGTTTGGGGTGATTGCCACCGTATCATCATATGCTCCCAATGTGGGGCGAAGGTCATCAATAGAGACAAACAGAATGTTAGGCTTAACATCAGCATGATGATTTTCGCAACTAAGAATGGCTAAACTAAATACACTGGCCAGTAGTAAAAAATAAAGATACTTTTTCATAAGTTATTGAGATAATAATGCCTTAACTAAGATCCTTTGCTTATACCAATTGTTGTGCTTAGTACTTATTATTTTTTCTTTGTTTTTTGACATTCTTAATCATTCTCCCAAAGTCTTTGTCTTTCTTTTTCCTCTCAATAAGGTCTGATTCAAAATGTAGTTTTTCCTTTTCCATTTTCCGAAAATTGGCATATGAGTTTTTGTCAATCTCTCCGCTTTCAACGGCTGCTAATATTGCACAATCTTTCTCATGAACATGTGTGCAATCTATAAATCTACAATTTTTAGCATATT
>JASJGS010000258.1:0-3579 GCA_033791445.1 Bacteroidales bacterium
TGATGAAAACCATAAAATAATAGCCATTTCCAGGAATGAACAACTTTTGTTGAGCCTTTGTACGGAATGCAATAAAACTGCTTCTGAAGAAAGGGTTTTTGGTTTCTCATTTGATTTGTTGGATATAGGAGTTAAAAAAGACGATTTTTTAGCTGAAATAAAAGCCCGATTTGATCACATAGATATTTTGATAAACAATGCCGGATATTTGAGTAATAAGGCTTTTGAGACATTATTGCCTGAAGATATGAAACAAACACTTGGTGTAAATTATACGGCTCCTCTCCTTACAATCCAGGCACTTCTTCCCCTTTTAAAGAACAGCAAACATGCCCATGTTCTGAACATTGGAACCATGGGAGGAGTGCAGGGGTCTTCCAAATTCCCCGGGTTATCTATCTATAGTTCCTCAAAAGCAGCATTGGCAACACTTACCGAATGCCTGGCTGAAGAGTATAAGGAAAGTAAAATATCATTCAATTACCTGGCATTGGGAGCCGTACAGACGGAAATGCTGGAGAAAGCATTCCCGGGATATAAAGCACCACTCTCAGCTAAAGAAATGGCCGAATTCATTAGTAATTTTGCCATAAATGGTCACAAATACTTTAATGGAAAGATCCTACCGGTTTCATTAAGTACTCCCTAGCCTGAAAAGAATGGTTTCAGTTCGATTAAATAATAAAAAGTGGTTAAAAGAGATAAAAATGCTTAGCTCTTTACCCATTTAAGCACCTCAATTTCAAAGCTTTTGGTATTAATAATTTTTATGAAGTAGAATCCACCTGGATACTCTGACACATTAATTCTGAATTCATCAGTTTTATGGAATAATACCCCTGCCTGATTGTATATCTCAAACTGATAAATATTCTCTTTTCTTTCAAGATCAATATATAGGATTTTATCAACGGGGTTGGGATATATTTTCACCTGGATCTTTGATCCTACATCCTGAGAACTCAATGAAGATAGATTAATATCCTTTATCACAGTTTGTTCACATCCATGAAAATGCCGTGTTAGACTAATAGTATAGTTACCTGAAGATGAATAAATGTGCATTGGGTTGAGCTTTTGTGAACTTCCACCATCTCCAAAATCCCAAAAAACACTATCAGTGAAATGAGATTGATTATTAAAAAAGATTGTGTCAGAACTTATGGTATAACTAAAATCAGGCAATGGGTAATAAGTATTTATTCTCCAATCCGATAAGTGCCCCAGAACAATATTGTCAGCGAGTTCTTGAAAATCTGCCGCTTCTCCTGCTGTTATTGTGCTTAATACCGTAGATCCCAATGAAGGTTTTTGAAACATTGTAACATAAAAGATACAAGCTGCAAGATAAGAACCTCTGGGATTGGGATGTATATCCGTATAACTATTCCAAAGACTGACATCCTGGTCAATATTATAACTAGTCATAAAAGCCTCACCTACAGGAGCAAAAAAAAGTTGTGTAGAATCTGAAAGAAATTCCAGGTTATGGAGGATTATTTTCATAGAATTATTGTAGTTGATTAAATCATCATGAGTATCCCCAAAAACGCCCCAGGGTACCTCATAATACAATACTTTTGTACAAGGATTGTATCTATAAATAGAATCTACCAGGATATGCGCCCTGAATAAAGTCTGCTCAATTGGATATGATTCACCTAATGCCTCATAAGTACCTGGTTGCAAGACTATAAAATCCCAGTTTCCCTGTCTGAAAAGATCAAACACCAATGGATTGACTGCATGATCCACAAAACCGGTCCCTCCCATTGCAAACATGGTAACTTTGGTAGTTTCATCCAGGGAGTTAGCGATTTCCTCAAAAGTAAAAGGCATATTGTTAAAGTAGGTAATACTATTTCCAACAAATAGCACTCTGGTTGTATCCTGAGCACTGCACAAAATGGGATTTAGAATTACTAAAAGCAGAATTACGGTCTTTTTCAATAGTATTAAGCTTTTCTATCAGAATTAACGATAGTATTTATCCGATCAGGAAATATTCACTTTGGGGACCTAAGATATTAATTAACTAAGAATGTTGCAATTTATGAATGGAGAGAAATTGAATAATGGAATCAGTAAATCTTACATTCTTCCTCACCCAGCATAACTTTCAAAGCGTTTTCAGCCAGGGCTTTCATCTCATCCTCACCCGGATACACAACAACTCTGGCCATATGGGCTACCATTGCTTTGATATAGTCAACAACAACCGTATTATGGGCTATTCCACCTGTAAGCAGGATGGCATCAACCTGTCCTTTGAGAACTGCGCTCAAAGCTCCTATTTCTTTAGCTACCTGATAGGCCATTGCATTCTGAATTAGTTTCGCTTTTTCATTTCCCTGTTCGGCCATTAAACCTACTGTATAGGCATCGTTGGTGTTAAAATAAGCCACATATCCTCCTTGACCTATAATCATCTTTTTAACCTCATCGAGGGAGTATTCGCCTGAAAAGCAAAGACGGGCAAAATCCCCCATAGGCAGTGTTCCACTTCTTTCAGGACCGAAAGGTCCACCCCCATCCAATGCCTGGTTGGCATCTATTACCCTTCCTTTCTGATGCGCACCTACAGATATTCCGCCACCCATGTGAGCAACAATCAGGTTTAATTCTTCATATTTTTTGCCCACCAATCTGGCATGGTTTTCAGCTATCATCTTATGGTTCAGGGCATGAAAGATTGAAACTCTTTTAAAAAGCGGATGCCCTGATATCCTTGCTACATCATGAAACTCGTCTACTGTTGTAGGATTTGCTATAAATGCTCTGGCACCTGGAATAGTGGAGGCTATATCATCAGCAATTAATCCACCCAGAGAACTGGCATGTTCTCCGTATCTCATTGTACTGAGGTCTTCTCGCATGGCTTCATTAACCTCATACACACCGGACAACAATGGTCTCATTATCCCACCCCTTCCTATAACGGCAGTGATCTCATTCATTTTCATATCCTCTTTTGCCAGCTCTTTCAGAATGAGCTCTTTGCGGAATGAGAACTGGTCAATAACATTTTTGAACTTTGAAAGGTCTTTTGGAGAGTGACGGATAGATTTAAGGAATCGTGGTTTAGTATTCCTGTACACCGCAATTTTTGTTGAGGTGGAACCAGGATTAATTGCCAGGATCCTTTGAATAATCATGTACTAGTTATTTTTTTTCAATTCTATTGATCAGGCCAGGAGAGCAGCCAGGGCAATAGAATAAAGCTTTGTTTTTGCACTGTCGCCTCTGGATGAAAGAATTGCAGGAACTTTAGCACCTGCTACTATGGCTCCCAATTCCCCCCCTGATAATTTGGTATGAAATTTATAAAATACATTGCCTGCTTCAATATTCGGAAATAGGAGGCAATCGGCATCCCCTGCAACAGGAGAATTGATTTTCTTTATCTCTGCACTTACCTTATCCACAGCAACATCCAGTGCTAATGGGCCTTCAACAACGGCGCCCGAAAACTGCCCCCTGTCTCCCATTTTAGCAAGAATGGCTGCATCCACACAAGCCTGCATTTTAGGTAAAACTTGCTCGGTTGCTGCAAGTACTGCAAGCTTAGGTTTTTTAATT
>JASJGS010000259.1:0-16216 GCA_033791445.1 Bacteroidales bacterium
TTATGATTGGGATGATGTAATTTTTCTTTTTTTCATTTCTCAATCAATAATTCCTGAGATTATTTAAATACATTCTAAATTATCTTATAATCAACTGTGCCCATTTCTACATAGAACGTACTCCCAAATATGGAAATTTACTGGGCTACGATATTCAAATGGTAGATATGGGTATCGCTTTGTCTCATTATATCTCGGTTAGCGGCAACAAGAATGTACACATTGAAAACCCTGAGATTACTCCTCTAAATGAGCATTGCAGCTATGTATTTAGCGTGAGGTAATCCAGAATGGGTTTAATGAAGGAACTGATTGTTTATGATGAACTTAATCTTTCTGAGATAGCCTATTAATTCACTATAGCAGTGTGGCACACCTGTCTAATCCAATAAATAGAAATACTGGTCTTTTACCTTCCCATTTTTAAATACTGAAAAATAGAAGACGCGGTACACTAGAAAATGCGTGAATGATGTAAAATAAACCATCAATTGTATAACACTTTGCTACATCTTTTAATGTACCTTTATCTCAATGTAAATTAAGCAGATGTCAACTTCTAAATTCAAAAATCATAGGCATATCTTAATTGTAATCATTGAGAATGTCTCATAGGACGGCGGTTTTAGCCCTCATGAGTTTAGGGAACTAAATAAAAATCAAATTATAAACAGATGAAAATTGCTTTTATAGGTACTTATCCCCCGCGAGAATGTGGAATTGGTACATTTACCAATAATCTTCGACAATCGGTGTTACAAGCTTTTAATGGTGACGATTCAAATGAAGGTTTTGTGGTAGCTATGGATGATCATAATTTAAATTATGAATATCCTGAAGAGGTAAAGCTAACAATAAGGCAAGAGCATCAGGAAGATTATTTAAAAGCTGCCAAGCATATTAACATAAGCGGTGCGGATGTTTGTGTACTTCAACACGAATTTGGGATTTTTGGAGGTCAGAATGGGATTTATATACTTCCCTTGCTGCACAAATTGGAGTTACCACTCATTGTAACGCTGCATACAGTTCTTAAAAACCCATCGTACAATGAAAAGGCTGTTTTACAGGAAATAGGTAAAATAGCTCAGAAAATTGTTATTATGAGTCAAAAAGCCATGGCTTTTTTGACAGACATTTACGAAATTCCGAGAGAAAAAATCATACTTATCGAACATGGTGTTCCTGATATTCAGCCTTCTCAAATAAAGTCAAGAAAAGAATTTGAGCTCGAAAATAAAAAGGTTCTTTTAACCTTCGGTTTTATTGGTAGAAATAAAGGAATTGAAACGGTTATAAATGCATTGCCCGCTGTGGTTGAAAAACATCCGAATGTAATATATATTATTTTGGGGAAAACCCATCCTAATGTTCTACGTCATTCGGGTGAAGAATACCGTATTTACTTAATGAGGCTGGTTAAAAACCTTCAACTAGAGAACAATGTACTTTTCTTAAATCAATTTATCGAAGTTGTAGATTTATTTAAATACTTATATGCTTGCGATATTTATATAACGCCTTACCTTAATGAAGCTCAAATTACCAGCGGGACACTTTCATATGCTGTAGGAGTGGGTTCGGCAGTAATTTCTACACCCTATTGGCATGCAGAAGAATTGCTTGCTAATGGTCGTGGAAAACTTTTTAATTTTGGCGATTCGAAACATTTATCGGATACTATAAACGACCTGTTTGATAAACCAGAAGAATTGATTAAACTAAAAAAGAATGCGTATGAATATGGCCGTAATATAACATGGCCAAAAACAGGAGAAAAATACCTAAAGCTCATAGAAAATACTCAGAAGATTGATTATAATGTAATTAAAAAGAATAAATCAGTACTTGATTTTCTAATCCTACCTCCGTTTTCCTTAGCTCATATAAACCGATTAACCGATGATACAGGGATTATTCAACATGCACAATTTGGTATTCCTAATTTAAAAGAAGGCTATTGTCTGGACGACAATGCGAGGGCCTTACTGATGGTTTTAATGGCATTCCGACAGATGAAGAATGAAAGAGCCTTAGAATTATCACCCATTTTCCTGAGTTATATTTATTATATGCAAAATAAGGATGGAACATTCCGGAATTTTCTGAGTTTTAACAGGAATTTTCTTGACGAAGTGGGCTCCGAAGATTCATTTGGTCGGACAATATGGGCTTTAGGTTACTTGCTTCATAATGCACCCAACGATGCCTACTATCAAACAGGAAGATTGGTGTTTTTCAATGCGGCTCCCAATTTTGAAAAGTTAAAATCAATTAGAGGTATAGCCAATACTATGATTGGTGTTTGCTATTATCTGAAAACAAATCCGTCAGATGATTCAATGACTGAGCGATTACGAAATATGGCTCATATTTTACTGGAGCATTATGCTGAAAATGAATCAAAAGACTGGAAATGGTTTGAATCATTATTGGCATATGATAATGGAATTTTACCATTAGCTTTATTGAAGGCTGCCGGAATTCTTAATGAGAATAGAATAACGGAAGTTGCCATTTCTTCAATGAATTTTCTGTCGAAGCATACAATAAAAGAAGATTGCTTATCAATAATTGGTAACGAAAAATGGTACAAAAAAGACGGAGATCGCTCGGTATTTGCCCAACAACCTATTGATGCTATGGCTATGGTCTTAATGTATCATCAGGCTTATAAATTAACCAGAGATAAAGAATACCTCAATAAGCTGTATAAATCTTTTTTATGGTTTTTGGGTGAAAATGATCTTAGAATGAGTCTATACGATTTTGAAACCAAAGGATGTTGCGATGGATTCGAAAGTTATGGAGTGAATCGAAATCAGGGAGCTGAAAGTTCACTGGCCTATTTAATCTCTCATTTAACTGTTTTAAAGGCTTATGAAGAGTTTCATAATCACGATGAGTCCATTGTGGTGAAAGAAAAACCAATTCTGTAATAAATGAGATGGAAGGCAAATAATTTACCTGAACTTAAACATCTAATTTAACTTTAGATTTTATAGGGTTCTGCTACCTGATTGATATCGGGACCACAAGGATTATAAAGTGGGTCATCTGAAAAAGTTTTCCAGATTATTCTGCCCTGGAAAAAAGAAAACCCTAAAAAGCTGATATTCGCTTAGCGAGAATGGATAAATTAATTTTCAGGAGGCGACATGTTTTCAAGAAGTTCATTCAGCTTAAATTTGACAATGCCCGAACGGGTATCTGAAGCTGCATAGGGAAGAATCAAATAGTTATTATGTATAAGGCCTCCGCAGGAATAAACCACATTGGGTACATATCCGTGTCGTTCACTTTCTAGGGGGATTAAAATAGGTTCTTTAATTTCCCCAATAATTTTCAAAGGATTATTTAAATCAAGTAAAATAGCACCAATCGTATACATTCGCATGGCTCCAACCGCATGGGTCAATGCCAGCCAACCTTTTTCTGTTTTTAGGGGCGGACCACTGCTCCCTATTTGAATAAATTCCCATTCATAACGTGGCTCGCGCAATAATTGCGGATTTTCCCAATAATAAGCATTGTCACTATACATTATGTATAAGTTCTCATTATCATTTCGTGAAATCATGGCGTATTTTCCATTTATTTTTTCGGGAAAAAGAGCCATCCCTTTGTTTTGTGAGCCAGGACCAGTCATGGTTCTTATTCGAAAGTTGTAAAAATCCCTGGTTTCAAGCAACTGGGGCAAAATGGAAAATCCATTATATGCTGTATAGGTCCCATAATAAATCGCGTGGTCCTTGTTATCATTAAAAGGTGTGAAACGAACATCCTCAATAGCTTTTATATCTGTATGCATTCTTGGAAATATGACCCTTTCAGAGATATTTCCCGAATCATCAAACTCAATTTCATAATTTGATTTTGCCAGCCAGTATAAATTCTGGATTGCATGGTCAACATCATCAGTAATCGGATTGGCTTTTTTAAACCAATCTACAGCCTCATTCAATTCTTTCAGGTCAAAATCATCCAATAACTGATCAAAAATACCTTTAATAGGCTCAAATTCATTGATTTCTTGCATTTTCAAAATGAAATCCTCCTTTTTGTACTTCGGAGATTCAATTAAGTTAGCTCTTTCAACCACATGACTTGTCTCATTCATTCTAATATTTCCGTTTTTATTCAAAATTCCACTCCGGAATACTACAGATGACATGTGTCCTTCACCCACCGCCCGAAAACTGATAATAACTTTAAGTTCATCGGGTTTTGTGTGATTTTGAAAAGGATCAGGAACAATAGAAGGATTAAAAAGGGCTGCTGCTTCAATAGAATATTCATTGGTGAAATAGGCCCCGATTAAAAGCTTATTATCAATGCTTAAATCGCAATTATCATTTATATTCATATCAGCCGCAACTTTGTCGAAATTATCTTTTATTATTCTTTTTAGATTTTTGTGTCGGTATTCAAAATTTTTAAGTATTTCATCCAGAAGCCTTTTTCTTTTTTCCTCAGGCATACTACAAATGCGTTCGATTATTTTCATCGTTCTTACTTTGTTAATATGCAGGCGTTTGGCAATTACACGACTTTCATCCGGATTGAATGAAATATTTTGTTTAATCACTTTTACATTACTTCTGATATGCAACATATCAAATAATTCTTTATATAGTTAAAAAATAATAATCTTGAATATACTACTTGTTAACACAAATTTTACAACACTTTCCATTTTTATCTTACTTTAAAATTGATTTAAAGTTGTCTTTTTGATGTAAAATTATCGTATTAAACCCTTTCAATTTTGTACATTTACAAATATGGAAAAGTTTTATAACTATTTATTAATTAGGCTATGTCAATAATAAAACGATACAAAAATAATCCCATCTTAACAAAGAATGATGTTCCTTACCAAGTGGCTACAGTTCACAATGCGGCCGTTGTTAAACATGAGGAGCTATATATTATGATTTTTCGTTCACATAAATTAAACGGAAGAAGTATACTTGGAAAAGCCGTAAGCAAAGATGGTTATAATTTTGAAGTAGACAAAAAACCTTTTATGGTACCTGCAACCGAGGGATCATTTAAAGAATACGAAGACTATGGAGTAGAAGATCCACGCATTGTCTTTATGGATGGTGAATACCTGATTACCTATAGCGCCTACTCTAAGCATGGGGTACGTATTGGCTTAGCCAAAACCAGGGACTTTAAAACGATAGAACGTTTCTCGTTAATTACGGAATCGGATTATAGGAATGTGGTCATATTCCCGGAAAAATTCAAGGGGCTTTATGCCAGGCTCGACCGTCCTCATTCCGAAATATCTCCTTGGTCTATATGGATATCTTATTCTCCAGACCTGAAATATTGGGGCGAATCGAAACTTATTATGAAGCCCATGCAGTATCACTGGGACGAAATGAAGATTGGCCCGGGAGCTCCACCGATTAAAACCACACGCGGCTGGCTAAATATTTATCATGGTGTTTTTCCTACTATGGATGGAAGCATTTATAGATTAGGAGTGGCATTGCATGATTTATACGACCCCTCAAAAATTATTGCTGTAGGCGATGACTGGGTGCTTCAACCCGAAGAAACGTATGAAATAACCGGCTATGTACACAATGTTGTGTTTTGTTGTGGTGCTGTTGCAGAGAATGATGGTAGTGTTAAGATTTATTGGGGTGGGGCAGATTCAGTAATGTGCGTGGGAACTGCAAATGTAGAATCTCTGGTAGACCAATGTTTAAACAATGCACGTGTGGCACTATAAATATTTTGGTTATTTCAAAATCGAACAACATGAAAATCGCAATACTATCCCCAATAACCTGGCGGACACCGCCCCTTAAATACGGCCCCTGGGAACAAGTAGCTTCAAATATTGCCGAAGGACTTGTTGAAAAAGGGGTTGAGGTAACTTTATTTGCCACAGGTGATTCTGTTACCAGTGGAAAATTGTCATCCGTATGTGAACATCCATTCTCTGAAGATTCTTCTGTTGATCCCAAAGTAGCAGAATGCCTGCATATTAGTAATTTAATGGAACAGGCAGATAGTTTTGATATAATTCATAACAATTTTGATTTTCTGCCTCTTAGCTATTCCAGGCTTATCAAAACACCCATGGTTACTACCATCCATGGTTTTTCGTCACCAAAAATAATTCCGGTATACAAAAAATATAACAGCACTTCGCATTTTGTTTCTATCAGTAATTCTGACCGAAACCCAGAATTAAAGTATGCAGCAACTGTTTACAATGGTATAAATATCGATGAATTTATATTTAGCCGTGAACCGGATGACTATCTGCTTTTTTTTGGTAGAATTCATCCGGAAAAAGGGACATATGAATCGATACAAATTGCTAAAAAATCGAAGAGAAAACTTATTATTTCCGGATTAATTCAAGATCAGGAATATTTTGATAATAAAATACAACCCTATATTAATAATGACGATATAGTATATGTGGGTAATTCCGGCCCCAAAGAACGGCTTAAATTATTGAGCGGGGCCAGCGTTCTTTTACATCCTATCAGTTTCCCAGAACCCTTTGGGCTTAGCGTTGTTGAAGCCATGGCTTGCGGCACTCCTGTGATAGCTTTTAATATGGGCTCTATGCCTGAATTAATTCTGCATGAAAAAACAGGCTTTCTGGTAACTAATATAGAGGAAGCAATTGAAGCAGTACAAAGCATTAATACAATTAATCGAAATAATTGCACCGAGTGGGTTTCTTCCATGTTTAGCCGTCAAAAGATGATTGAAGGTTATTTGAAGGTTTATAAAAAAGTACTGGAAGTGAATAGTGGCAGTATATGAATTCTATCTTCGTGTTGAAACAGTGCTACCCCATATTTGGTAGGCAAGTCCAAACTATTAAATACGAACAAATGAGTTTACTATTTTTAATAATCTATTGGATAATCTAAAGATTACGATTACTATTAATAAAATTACGGATTACAGGAAGAAATAAATGATATTCTTTGTCTTTTAGGAATTCGGACCCGCTAAATGGGTTAATAATTTTATATCCGGCTTCAGATATGAATTGGCAAGTACCTTAAGATTGCATTCGGGAATCAATTTTGTGTGGAGCAACCATGCTGAAATCCCGATTAAACAGCCCCTAACCAAAAACTTTTTTACTTTTGGTCTCATTTGAAAACTCATTAAAATCTAATAAGACATATTGGAAGCAATTATAAGAAGGAGGTCAGTCAGAAACTATAATGCCAAGGCATTGAGTGAAGAACACAAAACAAAACTCCTACAATACATTCAGGACGAAAACAATTTAACAGGGCCTTTTGGAAGCAAAATTCGCATTGTTTATAAAGAAGTTAGCAATGCAAATAAAAGAGAAAAGCTCGGAACCTATGGCTTTATAAAGAATGCTCCCGCTTACCTTATAAGTGTTTGCCAAAACACGAAAGAGAGCATGCTTGATCTGGGTTTTGTATTTGAAAAACTGGTTTTATTTCTTCAAGGTAATGGGCTGAATACTTGCTGGGTAGGTGGTACATTTCACAGGAAAAAATTACAATTAGAACAAAAATTCTCAAGTGATGAGTTTATTCCAGTCATTTCACCTGTTGGTTATAGTGCAAATAGCCAGCATTTTGTTGAGCGGATTGTGAGAAAAGGGGCCAAATCGGATACCCGGAAAAACTTCGACGAGCTATTCTTCAACAGTGACTTTAATACAAAAATTATTGATCCATCAACTCGTGAGTTGTTTGAATACCTGAGACTTGCCCCAAGTGCTTCCAATAAGCAACCCTGGAGAGTGGTGCTTAGTGATAATAAAATTGCTCATTTCTTTATAGAACGTACTCCAAAGTATGGAAATTCACTTGGATACGATATTCAATTGGTAGACATGGGTATCGCATTGTCTCATTATTTAATAGTAAGCGGTAACAAACATGTTTACATAGAGAATCCTCAGATTGAACCTCTAAATGAAAATTCCAGCTATGTGTTTAGTGTGAAGTAAAATACTTGGTCACAATAATATTTATGTAGCAAAAATGGAGAATTTGCATTCTGATTCAACTTAACATGCTGTTAATAGAAAAATAAAATTGATTAGAGATAAAGTTTTAAGAAAGGTTGATATTAATTGAAGGAGCAGAGTATATTATTAATTTCTCACGGCAATTTTGAGAAAGAATTTCTTCAAAAGATAGCTAGCGAGGTAGTCCAGGAATATCTTTTCCCAGTTTATATTGAAGAACGTCATATTGAATTAGGGGAATTTTATGATCCTATGCGTCGGCAATATGATGGCAACAGAATATTATTAGAACTAGATTCTATAAACTCACCTCAAAGCATCAAAAAAATTGGACTATTTAGGATAGATTTATTTATTCCTATTCTAACATATATTTTTGGACAGGCAACTTTATATGGGAGCACAGGAATTGCTTCTCTCTACCGATTAAGAAATGAACAATATGGAATGAAAAAGGATGAAGAATTGTTATTAGATCGCTTCAGAAAGGTTATCATCCATGAATTGGGTCATACCTTTGGCCTTATACACTGTCATATACCAACCTGTGTAATGAGGTCAAGTACCTATGTTGAAGATATAGATCAAAAAAGTCACAATCTTTGCGTTAGTTGCCAGAATAAAATTTGAATGATTAAAATGCATAAGCATACTTCAGCAATAAAATTGTATCTATTGAAAACCCTGATCTTGCCCCTTAAGCCACCTGGCCTAAGGGGTAACTTTTTTCATATTATCAGTAAAACCTGAAAAGCTTTGAAAGAGTATGGTCTGAGATTTTATCCTAAGCAATCCAAAGGAAGAACAATATCTAATGTAATCCTTAGTCCTTAATATATCCATCGGAGAGAGTCTCCATAAATGCAACAATTGCATTTTCTTCCTGTTCAGTTAATCCTAAATCACCCAATTCATCCTTATTAATATTTGCTCCTACTTCCGGAGGTGCCCAACTTTCTGTATCTCTGGTATTGTAAAAATTGACTACCTCTTTTAGCGTTTTAAATACACCATTATGCATATAGGATTTTGTTATACCCTTTTCTGGACTTTTAGCAACATTTCTTAGGGTAGGAACCTTGTGTTTTCCCATGTTTTCATCAGCTCTGGGATTGCCTGATGTTTCTAAAAAAGCACCCAAACCATAATCAATCCATGCATTACCCAAAGGGTTTATTGCATCACCATTTTCCAGGTACACCTTATTCATTTTATAATATGGATTTTCTGGATTTTTTGGTACTCCCAGGTTGTCGTAAGTAAAGTCAGTAAAAAGGGGAGGGTCACCATTTACTCCAATGCTGGGATGACATTCTGAACATAGTGCCTTGCCATTAAATAATGCCAGTCCCTCTATCTCTTCAGTAGATAACACAGCATTTCCCTTTAAAAAGTAATCAAACTTTGATGAGAACTGATTGACCTCACTAGAGGCTTCATAAGCAGCTATGGCAAGTCCAATCAGATTGTATTGGGCATTAATACTTTGGTCATTTAAGCCAATGGGGGTACCCCAGACCTCTTCCCATAATCCGGCATATTTTGAACTAGCTACAATTTCAATTACTGCTCTTTTATTGGGAGCATTGTGTTCAAGTGGATTCAGGAATGGCACAATTGCCTGGTCAGCAGCCGGGTTTCCAAGCAATTCTCCAGTTGCACGCCCATCCCAGAAATTACCACCAACATAATGCTCCTCCTCCTCATCAAAATAGAATACCGGGCTATATGTTGCATAGGCTACAGTGGGTGGCCTTCGGTTTCCAAATCGCTGGGCAACAGCACCCATGTAAACCGCACCATGCAAATTAATCTCTATATCAGGTCCCGAAAAGCCGTAATCGAGGGCATGGCAATCAGCACAAGACATTGTGTTGGGTTCAGAAATCTTATCAAAAAACAGATGTTTTCCTAATTCCTCAATAGGAGTGAGACCTGAAACTGAAAATGCATTTGATTTTGCCCCATCACTTTGCTCAACATTAACTTCTCTGTTATGGGAGCTTGTGAAAATCATGACTGAAATTATACAAGTTATAAAAAATGCCATTGATCTTTTATTAGTAATATTAAAAAGGGTGCCTAGCTGATAAAACAAATAATGGCAAAATTTACTTATTTTTTTGTAGAAAAACAAATTGCTTTAGGGTGTAAGTCTTTATAAGAAGTGAATGGGATTATGGTTGTATGAAAAGATAAATAGTTAATAATAAGTTGTTTTGGACTTGTTCCAGAAATCCATCAACTCAATCAATACCTTAAATGAGAAAATCCCTTACTGGTATACCAGATAGGGCAAAAAATGCAAACTTTAGTATAATAATCTGGTACCTTAAAAAAGTTACCAGCAACTTGAGAAAAGAAACACAAAGTCGAATTGAAAAAATAAAGAAATCATTATAATCAAAGATTAAATTGATTGGGACATTTGGTATAAATAAATCAATCTTGCCTGATAGAATCAGCCGGATTAGCTGTGGCTGCCTGATATGACTGAAAACTTATAGTAATTAATGCTATTAACAAAACCAGCACTGCCGTTAACACAAAGATCAACCATGGTATATTTGTTCGGAATGCGAAGTTTTGCAGCCATTTGTTCATTGAATACCAGCCAATGGGAATGGCAATAATATTTGCTAAAATTACCCACTTTGTAAATTCCATTGACAATAGTCTGATAATCCCTATGACTGAACTTCCTAAAACTTTCCGGAGTCCGATTTCTTTTGTTCGTTGTTGAGCCATAAAGGATACCAGGCCAAGGAGGCCAAGGCATGAAATAAAAATTGCCAGAATAGTAAAATATTTAAATAAAATACCAAATCTTTTTTCCGGAAGATACAGTTGTTCATAATCATTATCTAAAAAATGATATTCAAAGGGATAATCTGGATTTAATTCTGACCATATTGCACTAATACGATCAATAGAACTCTGAACATTTTCATCATTTATGCGAACCAAAATATAATTGTAATATTCACTTACACGGATAACTAAAGGTTCAACTTTTGTCCTTAATGATTTAAAATTAAAGTCTTTAACAATTCCAATAATATTACCTCTGGTCTCTGAGAGGGAAAACCACTGATCAAGAGGTTCATCCATTCCCATTATCCGGGCGGCTGTTTCATTAATTATGTAATTATTACTATCTGAATATAATGTAAAATTACGACCTTTTGATAACTGGATCCCCAGGGTAGGAATAAAACCATAATCAACCGTATAGAAATTCATCATTGTATTGTCATCTGGATCCTTTCCTGCCCAGTCTAATCCGCCCCACAAGTGTATTGTATTTAAAGGAATATCTGAAGAAATTGTGACATTTTGAACATTACTTTCTTGTAAAAGCCTTTCTCTGAGAGAGCTGTAATAATTTCTATAATTGCCCCTAACAGGTAAATAGATCAGGCTTTTTTTATCATATCCCAATTCTTTCTTGCGAACATATTCTAATTGTCGTTGAACAATAAATACACTTATGATCAATATAATTGATATAGAGAACTGAACAAGCACCAGGATCTTCCTAAATCCCGAATTTCTTGATTCGGATTTTATCTCTCCTTTTAAGACACGGAGTGGTTCAAACGAAGATAATAGGAGAGCTGGGTATATACCTGACACCAGGCCAACAAAAATGGCTATCCCAAAGAAGATCAGGATGGTTTGTACATTAAGGATTTGTCTAAGATTTAAAGACTTGTCTGTTAGCTGATTAAAAGCATTTAAAAATAAGAGAATAATAATAATTGCTAGTATATATGCAATAATTGCAATAAAAATCGATTCCCCAAAAAACTGACGAATGAGCCTGGCACGAGATGCGCCTGATATTTTTCGCAAACCGATCTCTTTAGCTCTGGTACCTGACCTGGCAGTAGTAAGGTTCACAAAATTAAGACAGGCAATTAGAAGAATAAAAACAGCAATTATGGAAAATATATATACATTATTGTTGATTTCAGATGTGCTATTATTATAATCAATATCAAAATCAGATTTCAGATGTACATCACTTAGAGCTTGCAAGTAAATACGGATAGAAATTTCTGAATCCGGAGATCTTCTTTTTAAAGCCTCTTCAATTTTATTGACTACTATCTGTGGATCAGTGCCATGAGCCAATTGGACATAGCCATTGTAGTAATAGTTTCCCCAATTGGTCTTGAAATTGGATCCAAATAAGT
Source organism: Bacteroidales bacterium (assembly GCA_033791445.1). Taxonomy (GTDB): domain Bacteria; phylum Bacteroidota; class Bacteroidia; order Bacteroidales; family VadinHA17; genus JANTGF01. Next base: position 12,205 of record JASJGS010000259.1, read on the forward strand.
CCCCAAATGGAATAACAATATCAAATTGCATGTGTGAATTTGAAGGTGGATCCTTCAATACTCCTGATACTGTTCCGAACCAATCCCTATTAAAAAAGAAGAGAGTCTTTCCGATCGGATCTTCATTACCAAAATATTTTCTTGCTGTGCTTTCTGAAATTACAACTGAATTTTTACCGATGATGGCTTTTTCTGGATTTCCTTTAATAAACTCATAAGTATAAAACTCGAAAAAATTGGAGTCAACTGCAATTATTTCTCCTTCATAAAATTTTTTCACCTGACCTTTTGATCCTTCAGATTCATACTCAACCAACACTTTTTCAGACATTGGTCTTAAACATACATGATTTATGATTTCGGGAATTTCATCATTCAGGTATGAAACCATAGGATAGGGAGTTACAACGGCCTTGAACAAAGCATCAGCATTTTCTACTTCCCCTACTAACCTAAATATGTCAGTTTCATTTTTATGAAATTGATCAAAACTGAACTCATCCTTTACCCAGATAAAAATCAGGAATGAACATGCCATACCAATTGCAAGACCTGTAATGTTTATAAATGAAAAAAACTTATAGTTCTTAAAATTGCGAAGAGCAACAAGGAAATAATTTTTTATCATTATTTTGAATGAATAAGAGTTTTATGAAAAGACTTTTTTACGCATCATTTTTTGCTTTCTTTCTTTAAATTTATCCCTGGATTGAATAAGCTTTTGTGGGTGTATTGGTATTTCAGTTTTGAAATGGTCATCAAGTTACAATATTCAGAAAACAAAGTCAAATGTTTTCAATTTTATCCCAGCTGAGTATATACCTTGATCTCTTATACTGCAATTTCAAAAAGGGGTGGGTGAGGCTTGAAATAATACCCAGATTTAAGAACCCTGTATTCATTTTATCCATCATCTCTATTAGGTTGAGAAATTTCATCTAAAAAAGAGATCGTGGTTTAGATGTGTAATGGTTTGGACGGAAAAAATCTTCAGTTTTTAATATTTCATTTTTATGATTTCCTGGTTAATAATTTTCATTGCAATACATACATCCTTACATAAGAAGACGATTGTAGTATGGAATCATTACAAAACCGAATAAAAAATTCCAGGAACTTATCGATTTTTTCTAATAAATGGTAGAAATAATTGACAACTTCTATAGTTAAAAACTATCTCTAAGGTACAATATAGGGCAATAAATGCTAACTTTAGCATATAAAGTTGACTATATTAACAAGTTCAATACCACTCCACTAAAGCTCACTTTAAAATATTCTGTCCATCCATACAAATCCTTATATGAAAAGTGGATGGATTTTTTTGACATTATTCTTGCAAAATGATTTGTTAGAGTTTAGCTTGGCTTTGATCTCAGAATCAGAATTCAGATTTCTTATTTAGATGTAATTTAGTACTGGAATAAAACATAATATCATTTGTTTTTAGTATGTTCGATTCCAGTTAATTAAGGAAATTTTTCTGATTCTAATTGGAAGAATACTTTTTGTTTTGAAAAGTTCAAATTCTGACACCTGAAAATAATGTTTAGTATTCCTGTTTTTTTAGCTTTTGTAATTGGTGCTCTTTCCATTCTTACTATTGTTAATGCTTTTATTCGGCGAAAGAAATTTAAAAAGCAAGAAGAAATTAAAAGAATTGCTAAGAATTGCGAAGAAAACAATATCCATAAAAACAATGAAAATTGTTGGTGTTCTGAATATGATTTATGCAAAGAGCAAATAGCTGAAACCTTTGAAAAACATGGTGTTCAGCACTGTGGCAAAAGTGCTTCAAGTATAATTGAGGACAGTACAAAAAACACTTCAATTTCTAAGAAATGGAATATTAATATCTCAACCATTAGTTCTAACTAATCCTTGTCTATAACTTGAACTGTATTCATTAGGCTTGTCAAAATATGCTCTAAAACGTCATTTTTTGTCAAGTGGAAGAAATTGTGATCAGTTATGCGTAGTAGGATTTTTCCAAAAGGAGGCAAGAACATAATTGCTAAACGAGTGTCGACTATTATAATCTAATTTTTAAAATAATAAATATCTGGTATAGAGAATATTAATCCTTACTTCAAGATAAGTAAAGCAAATAGAAAGGTCTTATAAAATATATTTCAAGATACGTTTTACAGTATAAGCTACTAAAATGCTAAGCTCCGCTTATATCTTCCATAGAAATAGCAGTCAAAGTTGTCCTACTGGATGCACAGCGGGGGAGGTTTTCAAATAAAAGTGTATTTCTAAATATTGATTAAAAGGTTTGGATTTTAGCACAGTTCATTGTTAGCTGTTGTGATTATTCGAATAATCAGAAGACTAGTTCTCAATTAGTTGTTTGGTGGGGGAAGGTTCATTTTCTCTAAAATGGCTATGAACCTGGGATTTTCATACAAAGGTTCAAAATTGTAGGCTTTTGTTGCAATGTATGGCATAGTGGGATCGTGAATTTCATATCCTTTTTCAATCTGATCCATGACTTTATCATATTGATTTGCCTTGGTATGAACGATTGCCAGTTCCATAGGGCTTATGATATTGTTGTTGGCCAGATCTTCATACAGGGGTACTATTTTTTCATAGGCAGATGAAAAGCCCTGCTCATTGAAGATCCTCTTGATTTCCATAAAGGCTTCTTTGTCAAACTGTCCTCCCATAACCTCCAGATAATGTGGTTCTGTCTCAATTACCTTATCATAATCTCCGCAATGAAAAGACACTAGATTAAGAAAATAATTAGCCATAAGGTTATTTGGATCATCAGCTAATAGTTTTTCTATCTGAGTCAGGTCAGCCTCACACTCATTTATAAATAATTGTGCTGCTGTAAACATTATTTGAACCAAAGGATTTAATGGATCCAGGTCAATCGCCAGCTCGGCCTGTGGTAATGCTTCATCATGCCTCTGAAGTACACACAATAAATGTGCATACCAGATTCGCGATATGGCATCGCTGGGATTGATTGCCAGTGCTTTTAAAAACTCCCTTTCAGCCTTTGCCCAGTCCCATTCTGATACAAGAGCTATCCATCCCATTAAATGAAGTGCTTCAGGAAGATCCGGGTCCAGTTCCAGTGCTTTATTAAGATTTTCGTAGGCTATTGAAACGGCAGTGGAAGGTGCTTCAAAACCCATCTGTGCGAACATCATCCAGACATTTGCCAGGCCCATATACAGTGGTGCCCAGTCAGGATCCTTTTCAACAGCACTATTCAAATAATCCCTGGCTTTATTCAATGATGCTTTACTGAAAGTCCCATAGTACTGTTGACTCCTGAGATAAGCATCAAAAGCCTCCCTATCAACTGTCCTTGATTTGGTGAGTAATCGCTCTTCTTCAGGAGTTAATTCTACCATGATCTCATCCGCAATCTGTCTGGTGATCTCATTATTGAGGTTTAAGATCTGGCTTTTCTCCACCCTGTATTCGGCAAGCCAGAGTTGTTCCTCATTGGGTGTGACCACCTTCAGTTGAAAACATATAGTGTCACCCCAGCATAAGACAGCAGTTTCTATCAATGCATCCGCCTTCCTTTCCGATGCGATCTGTGGTATTGTCATATCGACATCTTTGTATACATCGGATGTAGTTTTGGAAATGACCCTTATTTCGCTGATTCGTCCTACATCATTAATAAGTATAGCATGCATGCCTGACATCATAATATCGAGCTGATCATCGCCGGTAAAGTTTTCAAAGGGTAGAATCACAATGGATTGTATGTCTCCAGCCCGTAATTGTTTAGGCCCCCCCACAATATTCAGAACAATCAAACCCACAATCACCACCAGGCTGATATAGGTGGCGGCTTTCCATCCTCTGGAATCTGGAATTCTTTCTTCCGGGGTGACCTCTTCCATGGGCTTGGTCTTTCGCATACCTCCCGGGGTGATGTCATAAATCCAGGCGATGATCACATTGATAAACGCTCCCAGGATCAAAAGCCAGAGCACCAGGTTGATGCTCCATTCTGGAAAATTCCAAAGGGGAAAAA
>JASJGS010000260.1:0-17260 GCA_033791445.1 Bacteroidales bacterium
TGTTCAGGTGGACCATATGCCGATAATGAAAATGAACCTCCTAGCTATGAAAATGCCGTAAAATGGGTCCTGAATAAACCTTTTGTAGACTCCGCTGCTGTTGCCATGGCCAATTTTGATGAAATTTCAGAATATAAAAAATTGGTGTCCCGGTAAACTTTAATGCTTTTATTTTGTTTGCCTTTTTGGTAGTTCTTTTAAAATAAAAGCTACTCCTTAAACTTTCTTTATTTTTTTTATTTAGAATCAATTTAAATTGTAATTTTGTTTCTGAACTTTAGCAATTTATAAATTCATTAAAAAAGGAATTTCTTTAATTTTTAATAACAATTATTATTCATTATGAAAAAACTCTCACTTTTAAGCTTGATTCTTGCTGTTCCCTTTATACTGATGGCGCAGAAGAATAACAAACCCAACATCCTTGTAATATGGGGAGATGATATTGGTTATTCAAACATCAGTATCAACAGTCAGGGAATGATGGGCTATCAAACTCCCAACATTGACCGTCTTGGTCATGAAGGAGCTGTATTTACCGATTGGTATGCACAACAATCTTGTACTGCAGGGCGTGCAGCCTTTATTTTAGGGCAACATCCTTTCAGGACAGGACTTTTAACCATTGGAATGCCAGGTGGAGCTCAGGGAATTAAGGAAAATCAGCCCACCATTGCCGAACTTTTAAAACCTCTGGGATACACCTCTGGTCAGTTTGGAAAAAATCACCTGGGAGACCGGGATGAGATGTTACCAACCAACCACGGTTTTGATGAGTTTTACGGAAATCTTTACCACTTAAATGCAGAAGAAGAACCGGAGTCTTATTACTATCCAAAAGATCCTGCCTTTCATAAGGAATTTGGACCACGAGGCGTATTGCATTCTTATGCAGATGGTAAAATTGAAGATACGGGACCAATGACAAAAAAAAGAATGGAAACCGCTGATGACGAATTCACAGAGGCAGCCATTGCTTTTATAGAAAAAGCACACAAGGCTGGGAAACCATTTTTTGTTTGGTTAAGTGCTACAAGAATGCATGTTTGGACACATCTTAAAGATGAGAGTGAGGGCGTAACTGGTATAGGTTTGTATCCGGATGGTATGGTAGAACATGATAAAGCTATTGGCCGCGTTTTATCTAAACTTGAAGAATTGGGAATAATTGATAAAACCATCATCATGTATTCTACAGATAATGGCGCAGAGAAATTCACATGGCCTGATGGGGGTACCACACCCTTTGCCGGTGAAAAGGGAAGCACTTGGGAAGGTGGCTTTAGAGTCCCTTGCGTGATACGCTGGCCAGGTGTAATAAAGCCAGGCACCATTTCTAACGACATACATTCACATGAAGATATGATGCCAACCCTTTTAGCAGCAGCCGGAGTGTCTGATGTAAAAGAAAAACTTTTAAAAGGATACCAGACTGGTGACAAAAATTTCAAAGTCCATCTAGATGGTTATAACATGATGCCATTTTGGAAAGGAGAGGTCAAAGAATCGCCCAGAAGAGAAATCTTTTATTTTGATCAGAGCGGTAACCTCAACGCAGTACGTTATAATAACTGGAAACTTCATTTTGCTTATATGGAAGGGTCTATTAATGAGGCATTTCGTGTAACTCCAGCATGGCCATTAGTCATTAATTTACGGGCAGATCCTTTTGAAGTTTCATGGGAATCTTCAATGTATACAAGATGGTATGCTGAAAATATGTGGTTATTTGTGCCAGCGCAAACTTATGTTGGTGAGTTTTTACAGACATTCAAAGAGTTTCCGCCTGTTATGGGTAGTTCACTTGGTATTGATAAAGTCTTGCAAAGTATGCAATCAAGACCTCAAAACTAATATTGTTAAATTGTAATTTAGAAAGAACCCTAATAATTTCAAATTTACTTTTGAGATCTTTTATTAAAAGCTTACAAATTAAAATAGTAAAGCCATAAGCATTATGTTTATGGCTTTTTTCTTTCCTTAATCAGATAACTGGAGAGCTTATATTCTTAAATAGTTCGCGCTAAAAATTATACATTTACAAAGTATAACTAAAATGCTAACTGTTAAGAAATGAAAAATCTATTGTTTATAGGATTGATTTTTGCCATGGCCTTTCCGATTTTTGGTCAATTAAACCCGGATGCCGATTTAACAAAATATGTAAATCCCCTTATTGGAACAGATTCCAGATTTGACCTATCAAATGGAAACACCTATCCTGCCATTGCCTTACCCTGGGGAATGAATTTCTGGACTCCCCAAACTAATAAAATGGGAGATGGTTGGGGCTATCAATATACGGGCAACAAAATAAGAGGGTTTAAACAAACACACCAACCCTCACCCTGGATAAACGATTATGGTGTATTTTCGATTTTCCCTACCACCGAAAAACTCATTTTTGATGAAAATGAAAGAGAATCGTGGTTTTCGCATAAGGCAGAGATTTCAAAACCACATTATTATAAGGTTTATTTAGCTGATTATAATACCAGTGTCGAAATCACTCCCACTGAGAGAGCAGCCTGTTTTAGAATAACTTACCCTGAAACTGAAAAAGCATTTTTAATTATAGATGGATTTTTTAAAAATTCTTATGTAAAAGTAATTCCTGAAGAACGAAAAATTATCGGATATGCCAGGAATGCTGCAGGGGGTATACCCGACAATTTCAAGAACTATTTTGTGATTTATATTGATAAAGATTTTGAGGAAGTTTTTGTGGTACAGGAAGGAGTTATCAATCCTGGCCAGCATGAAGTGGAAAGCAAACATTCAGGTGCCATAATTCGCTTTAAAACGAGAACAAATGAGCAAGTACATTTAAAAGTTGCCTCCTCATTTATCAGCCCGGAGCAAGCTGAATTAAATCTCCAAAGAGAAATTGGCGATGATTCTTTTGACCAGATAAGGAACAAAGCCAAAGAAGCATGGAATACCAATTTAAACAGAATAAAAGTCGAAGGTGGAACAGATGCCCAGTTTACAATTTTTTATACCGCATTATATCGGACCATGTTATTCCCAAGAATGTTTTACGAGTTTGACAAAAACAACAAGGTAATACATTACAGTCCCTACAATGGCAAAATCCTTGAGGGTTATATGTTTACTGACAATGGATTCTGGGATACTTTTAGAGCTGTATTCCCCTTCTTTAATGTAATGTTTCGGGACCTCAACAGTAAAATAATGGAAGGGCTTGCCAATACTTATAAAGAAAGTGGGTGGCTGCCTGAGTGGGCCAGTCCTGGTCACAGGAATGTTATGATTGGTTCCAATTCAGCCACAATCATTGCCGATGCCTATCTGAAAGGAATTGAAGTAAGTGATATCAATACATTATATGAAGCGATTATCAAAAATTCAGAGAATGAAGGTCCGATGCATTCCGTAGGGCGTTATGGTGTTGATTATTATAATGATTTAGGCTATATCCCATATGATGTTAAAATAAATGAAAATACAGCCAGAACTCTGGAATATGCATTTGCTGATTATACCATCTGGCAACTTGCAAAAGCCCTAAAAAAGCCACAATCAGAAATTGATATTTTTTCAAAAAGAGCTTTAAACTATAAGAACGTATTTGATACGTCAGTGAACTTCATGCGGGGTAAAAATAAAGATGGAACCTTTCAATCTCCATTCAGGCCCGATAAATGGGGGGATGCTTTTACGGAAGGATGCTCCTGGCATTGGACCTGGTGCGTTTTTCACGATGTTCAGGGCTTGATCGATCTCATGGGAAGTAATAAAAATTTTACGCAGAAGCTAGATTCCGTGTTTTATGCTCCACCTAGCTTTGATTATTCATATTATGGGTTTCAAATACATGAAATTACTGAAATGTTAATTGTTAACATGGGACAATATGCTCATGGAAATCAGCCTATTCAACATATGCCTTACCTGTATAATTATGCCGGTGAACCCTGGAAGAGTCAATATCATGTACGAAATATTATGGATAAATTGTACACGCCTAACCCGGATGGCTTATGTGGTGATGAAGACAACGGCCAAACTTCGGCCTGGTATGTTTTTTCAGCCATGGGAATGTACCCCGTAGCTCCTGGAACAAACCAGTATGTCCTGGGTTCTCCTATTTTCAAAAAGGTCACACTTCAGCTTGAAAATGGAAATAGCTTTACTATAAATGCGGCAAACAATGCAAGTGAGAATATTTACATCAAAAAGGCATCATTAAATAAAAAGAAATACACTAAAAATTATCTGAATCATGCAGATATTATGAAGGGGGGGAATATAACTTTCGACATGTCAAAAACACCAAACAAAAATAGGGGTATACAAGCAGAAGATTTTCCCTATTCTATGAGTAATAGTATGAAATAGTTTAACCTTTTATTCTAATAAGATTGAATCTAAATTCAATGCATTGAGAGATATCAGGTTCAAGGTAACTCCTTTAACCCAAGTGGTTTAATGCCCTGATATAAACAGCTTTTGGGTTATAAAATATGCAACAATAAAATTGTTCTAGAACTTTTCGCATCTTTAACTCCAAATTTAGATTATGAAATATTTTTCTACTACAATACTGCTATTGATTATCTTCTCCATAAGCTCGAATGGACAGGGTTTTCTGAAAACTAGCGGAAAATCAATCGTCAATGAAAACAATGAAAATGCACTGTTAAGGGGAATGGGGCTAGGTGGTTGGATGATTCAGGAAGGCTATATGATGCAAACTTCTGAATTTGCGAATGCACAATATCAAATCAGAGATAAGATAGAGCAATTGATGGGGGTAGAAGATACCGATTTGTATTTTGATACTTTTTTGAAAAACCATATCCAGAAAATAGATATTGATTCATTAAAAGCATGGGGGTTTAATTCTGTTCGATTACCCATGCATTATAATTTATTCACCTTACCAATTGAAGACGAACCCATTGCTGGAGAAAACACCTGGTTAACCAAGGGATTTGATTTAACAGATAGCCTGATCTCATGGTGCTCTCAAAACCAGATGTATGTAATTCTCGATCTACATGCTGCTCCTGGGGGACAAGGTAAAGATCAGGGAATTTCTGATTATGATCCTACTAAGCCATCTTTGTGGGAAAGTAAAGAAAACAGGGATAAAACAGTGGCCCTATGGAAAAAATTAGCTGAAAGATATGCCAGTAATCCCTGGGTTGGCGGTTACGACCTTATAAATGAAACCAACTGGAATATGTCAGGGAATACTGCCTTGCATGATTTATTGGTGGAAATTACTGACAGTATTCGAACGGTTGATACAAACCATATTGTATTTATTGAAGGAAATTGGTTTGCCAACGATTTTACAGGCTTAACTCCCCCCTGGGATGACAACATGGTCTACAGCCCCCATAAATATTGGTCTACAAATGATCAGGCTTCCATACAATGGGTTTTAGATATTCGTGATACTTATAATGTCCCAATTTATTTAGGCGAATCAGGTGAAAATTCCAATACCTGGTTTAGAGATGCTATTAAGCTGGTGGAGGAACATAATATTGGATGGGCCTGGTGGCCCATGAAAAAAATTGAATCTATTTCGGGGCCCTTATCCGTAATTAAAACGCCCGAATACCAGACCCTGCTGGATTACTGGAATGGTTCAGGAGGTGCTCCCAGTGCAGCATATACAAAAGCGGCTATGATGGAAATTGCCAACAACTATAAAATGGAGAATTGTGTTTTTCAAAAAGATGTAATTGATGCCATGTTCCGACAGGTTCTCTCTGATGATGCAGTTCCTTATAGAACTCAAGCCATTCCGGGAGTTGTGTTTCCTACCAATTTTGACATGGGCATTGTTGGGTCTGCATATTACGATAAAGATGTGGCAAACTACCATGTTTCCACTGGAAATTATACAGCCTGGAATAGAGGTTGGATATACAGAAATGATGGAGTTGATATTGAGGTTTCAGAGGATAATGTAAATTCAAATGGTTATAATGTTGGTTTTGTATCCAAAGGTGAATGGATGCAGTATGACGTGAATGTTGCAGCAAGTGCCGTCTATGATATTCATGTTCGGGTAGCCTCAGATGAAGCGAATGGAAAATTCCATTTTGGATCAGGAAGTGCTGACATTTCCAACATTGCCAGTGTACCCAATACAGGTGGATGGCAAAGCTGGCAAACAGTTGTATTGACAGATGTGATATTAACTCCTGCTGATAAAAAGTTACGCTTCCTTATTGATGATGCAGAATTTAACCTTGGGAGTTTCGAGTTTATTCAGAAAACGGCCTCAACAACTATTGAAACAGAATTTCTATCTGCAACTACCCTTGATGACCAAACTGTCCAACTCAATATCAACAAACCACTAACGAGCCCCATTCCTACTTCACCTGCAGATTTCCAAATTCTGGTAAATGGTAGTCCTGTTTCAATTACTGATGCCATTTTAAATTCCAATGCACGTATCATTACTTTTACTGTAAATCATACTTTTAAATCAGAAGATGTCGTAAAAATATCCTATTCCGGAAATCAAATTACAGCAGTTGATGGAACCATTTTAAAAACTTTTACCCAGGAAGATGTTCAAAACACCGTTGCCATTATTTTTTCAGTCCCGGGAAAAGTAGAAGCAGAAGATTATTTTTATCAATCAGGAATTGAAACAGAGAATACTACCGATATAGGTGGGGGGAAAAATATCGGGTATCTCGATGTTGGGGATTATTTGAATTATTATATAAATGTTTCTCAAGCAGGGGACTATACGGTGAACTACCGGACTGCGGCACAAAGTGAAACCGGACAGGTACAGCTACAAATTATTGATGCAGGAGGAAATTCAACCATTCTCCAAACTGTAAACTTCCCTTCAACCGGTGGTTGGCAAACCTGGGCAACAACAACTACACTAAGCATATCACTTCCTGCAGGTCAACATCACATTCGCGTAACTATTACCAAGCCACTTTTTAATATGAATTGGTTTGAGTTTACTCAGGTAACTGCTTTTTCGGATGATCTTAAAATTGAAGATCTAATACTTTTTCCCAATCCTGGAACTGGATATTTTACTATACAGGCCACCTTAAAAGAAAGTCAGGATGTTAAAATCCAGGTTTACAATTTGAACGGACAGCCTGTATTCTCAAAATTACTTAATAACATATGGCAGTTGCATGAAACCATTGACCTTGGATCTTTTCCTAGCGGAAATTATTACTTAAAAATTGAATTGGAAGATGGAAATTCTATTGGTAAGAATATTATGAAAGTAGAAAATTGAAAATAAGTTAAAATGAGCTTACGAAAATATTCAAGCTTGTTAATAAGCAGCATCTTGTTGTCTTTACTAATGGGTTGCCAACAGCAACCAGAGAAATCAAACCAAACCCAGATGGAATCATTTAAAAACCAAAAAACAATGCATGATTTTGGCATTCGTGCAAGCAATTTGTTCCTTTATTATAAAGACTTAGATAAGGCAACTATGTTTTATTCAAATACCCTGGGAATGGAACAGGTAGCTGATTACAAAATGGCCAGGATATTCAGGATGACTTCTGACTCATACTTAATCCTTGTGGATGCCACAAAAGGGATGCATACTGCCGAGGAACCAAAAACAGTTGCCCTTGCCCTAATCACAGATCAATTGGATGAATGGTATAGCTATTTAAAAACTCAGGATATAGAAATTAAATACGATTATGAACCCAAAGAAGGAAGTCCTCATGATGGTTTTGTAATTTTTGACACGGAAGGCTATTTACTGGAATTTGAGCGGTTCAACAAGCATCCTGAAAACGAGAAATTCATCCCAGTTTTAAGTCAAAATAAAACCATAATAGCTCCGAACAATATGACAGGTAATGTACCGGAAGGATTGGGTTTCAAATCTACTATTACCTGGTTGTATTATAAGGACTTACTTGCCATGCAAGATTTCTATCAGGATGTATTGGGGCTTGATTTTATTGTGGATCAGGGTTGGACAAAAATATACCAGGTTTCTAAAACCGGATTTATTGGATTGGTTGATGAAAAAAAAGGCATGCATAATTACACCGAAAAGAAAGCTGTTAATGTTTCATTTATTTTGGATGATCTGGAGGCCTGGTTTGAATATGTAAAAGAAAATAAACCTTTTGAGCTTCGATCTGATCAACTTGAGATAGGTCCGGAAATGAAATATAAAGCCTTTGTGGGATATGATCCCGAAGAATATTATCTTGAATTTGATCAGTTTTATCCACATGAGGATAATGCAGATTTAATGAAATACTTAAGTCCGGAATAATATAAAGCATCTAACTCCGTATCAATTTTTCCCATTGGTTAATATTTCCAGCTGTATTCCCAATATATAATTTGTATCTTCGATACAATTTTAAAATAGAGCGCATACATGCCGTAATTGATATGACTGAAAAAGAATTAATCAATTATTGTTGCAGAAAGATTGAAGAAATATTCGGCCATGGTCCTTCAGCAGATTGGTCACATCATCATTTTGCATTACTCAGTGACAGCATTGAAAAAAGGACAAAAATTGTTATAAGTGAATCTACTCTCAAAAGACTATTTGGGAAGCGACCAACTGATCCTGATTACATACCACAATTAGCCACTCGTGATGTTTTGTCAAAATATGCGGGCTTTACAGATTGGCAGGATCTATGTTTTTTTTCCACTCATCATTTTAGTAGGGATATCCTCACTAAAGAAACTAAACGTAACGATCCTACCAGAAAAATTTCGGCTAAGAGTTTTGTGTTTGGGGTTTCATTGATCTTAATAGTGGTTTTTGGTTTCTTAATTCAATACTTCATTCGCATTAATGTAAATAAAGTACCTGATTTTCAATTAAGTATTAGAAATCCTGTTGATACAATTCCTTTTACGGCAATTTTTGATTATCAAGTACCTTCGAAGAATAAAGACACTTTTTATCTTCATATTCCTGAATTTAATGCCTACCCTCTATTTTCGGATAGTAGGATTTATACCCACTGGTTCAATTTTCCCGGTTTGTTTCCTGTAACCCTTCATTGGAAAAACAAGATCATTGATACCCTGTTTATCCATGCTCAAAATTCATATTGGCAAGCTGGTATTGCCCTATACGAACCTGAAAATCACTTCAAACCATTTTATCAAACAAGTATTGATGTAACTGAAAATAATTTACTGTATCTATCCCCCACCACACTTTCTAAATATGGTGTTGATACTCTATCAAACTATTGGACGGAGTTCAGGCTTTTTAAAAACTATAAAGTATCACTTGATGATTGCACTATTTCTGCTGCTGCTCAGAATAATTCTATGTCTGGGGGAAAACCATGTTACGATATAGGACTTGAACTTGTTGGGGAAAATGGTCGAATCCAAGTTGTATTTATTGATAAGAAATGCTTCCGCTTTGTCCAATTAACCATGGGTGAAAAAACCTATGATGGAAAATATCATGATCTTTCCATGTTTGGGACAAATGTAAAAAACTGGACTAATTATCAGGTTTCAGTAAAGGATAAACTAGCTATGTTTTATATTGATAATGAAATTGTATTTGAAGAAGAATACGATCCAGCTTTAGGTCAGTTGAAAGGAATAATTATAAGGTTTTTTGGAAGTGGTCAGGCCAGAAGTATAGAGATTACTGATGGAAAAGGACAAATTATCCTATCTGATCATTTCAACTAATCTTACACATACCAAAATCTAATAACAAAAATTTCTAATAGATTTTAGCAATTAATTATTATAACTGCCTAATTTCTGCTCAATATATGCTTACAACTATTTTTTAGGAAAAACTAATTTTGAAGAAAAGAGACTAACTTTTAATCACAAATCAAAATGTCCATGGAGAAAGTTATTAAAATCAAAAACATTTCAATCCTACAAACAATCCTTCTAATTCTAAGAATTGCTATCGGATGGCATTTTCTATATGAAGGGCTGGCAAAGTTATTTGCAGGATCATGGTCTTCATATAATTTTCTAAATCTTTCACAGTGGGTATTCTCAGGCTTTTTCCATTGGATAGTGAATTCACCAGGAGTCTTAAAGTTTGTAGATTTTTTTAATATCTGGGGACTTATTTTTATTGGTTTGGGCTTATTTTTTGGAATCTTTACCCGGGTCGCAGCAGCGTCTGGAGTGTTACTTCTATCTTTTTATTACGTGGCAAATCCCCCTTTAATAGGATTGGACTTTGGTGTTCCAGCCGAAGGTCATTATCTCGTTGTCAATAAAAATTTGATTGAAATGTTTGTCTTAATAGTTTTTATTGTAATTCCTAAAAACTTTGTTCCAGGTATAGATAGTCTATGGAGTCTAATTCGAGATAAATTTAAAAAAGAAAAAAAAGATCCAAATCCTTATGACAAAATCCCTGGAGATGGTATTGGCCGTAGGGAATTAATAAAAAATCTTATTCCACTGCCCATTTTTGGAGGCTTTGTATTGGCAGCGATGAAAAAGAAAGGATGGCTTAGTTATGAAGAAAAATTCCTTGAAGAAACAGATGGAATAACCACAGCCACAATAAAATCTTTTGACTTTTCAAGCATTAAAAAACTAAAAGAAAAGATTCCAAGCTCCAGAGTTATCGGTGATATGGAAATAAGCAGGGTTATCCTTGGTGGCAACTTGATAGGTGGTTGGGCTCATGCCAGAGATTTAATTTATGTTTCGAAGCTTATTAAGTCTTACCATACCGATGAAAAAGTATATAATACATTCCGTTTAGCCGAAGAATCCGGAATAAATACTTTCCTCACTAGCCCAGTATTAAGTCGTGTCATAAATGGTTATTGGAGGCGAGGATTGGGAAACATAAAATTTATTTCTGATTGTGGTGGAGTCAATCTTATTGAAGGTGTAAAAACATCTATTGATAATGGCGCATCAGCATGCTATATACATGGTGGTTTTGCTGATAGTTATGTGAGGGCAGGAAGAATAGATAAAATCCAGGAAGCTCTTGAATTCATTAAGCAAAATGGTTTACCAGCAGGAATTGGTGCACATGAATTAAACACTGTAAAAGGGTGTGTGGATTATGGCCTGAAACCTGATTTCTGGATGAAAACTCTGCACTTAAGATCCTACCTGAATGTTCCACATGAATTGAATAAGAATAAAATTACTACAAATGAAGAAGTAATGTATCAGAATGTTTTTTGCAATGGACCAGATGAAACAATAGCCTATATGGAAACATTAAAACAGCCCTGGATTGCTTTTAAAATATTGGCAGCTGGTGCCATTGAACCAGAAGTTGGTTTTAGGTATGCATTTGAAAGTGGTGCTGATTTTATATGTGTTGGAATGTATGATTTCCAGGTAGTTGACAATGCAAACATCGCCATGGATGTTTTAAATTCTAATTTTAAAAGTAAAAGACCCAGGCCCTGGTTAGTATAAAGTATTATTTTCGGAATTCATTATTTAAGAAATATGAGATGGTTCCCTCTAATATTATTAATTATTTGTGCTAGTTATCACTCTTCAACCAACAGGAGTTTAAAGCAGGAAAAGTTGGGAGAGCGCCTACCACCGCTTATAACGCGTACAGTCGCGGATAACAGTCACCTGGAGGCTTTGGCAAATTGAGTCAGATTGAATGGGCAGCTGAATGGTCAAAAAAATATAACATGCCACTTATCACCACAGAATGCTGGGGAGTAGTTGATTACAAAGATTGGCCGCTTCTAAGGTGGGAATGGGTAAAAGAGCTATGCGATTTAGGTACTCGTGAAGCTGTCAAAACAGGACGTTAGGCAGCAATTGTACCGAGTAATTTTTGTGGGCCTCAATTTGTAGGAATGTGGAGTGATAAACTCTGGCATCAAGAACTAACTGACTTGATAACTAATACAAACATTATAAAAGAATTTAAAATGGATAAAATCCTACTCTGTACTTTATTAATCTTCCTTAATATTTCTGCAAAGGCCCAACTTGAAAAGGCGGTTGTTAGCGGGATAAAGAATAAATATCTGAATATACCTTATGCCACGATTTCAGAGGCCCAAAAATTGGATATCTATCTGCCAGACGATGGTGACGGTCCATTTCCAGTTATAATTTGCATTCATGGCGGTGGGTTTGAGATCGGTGATAAGAGAGACAGGATGCTCGAGCCGATGTTGCATGGTTTAAAGCGGGGTTATGCTGTTGTTTCAATCAACTACCGGCTTAGCGGAGAGGCTGTTTGGCCTGCCCAGATACACGACTGCAAGGCGGCTATCAGGTGGTTGAGAGCAAATGCCGATACATACAAATTCAATCCTGATAAGATTGCTGCCTGGGGTGGTTCAGCCGGAGGTCATCTTTCAGCAATGCTCGGAACAACGGGAGGTATAAGCCATCTTGAGGACTTAAGTATGGGGAATCCTGAACAATCGAGCCGTATACAAGCCGTGGTGAATTGGTTTGGACCTACAAGTTTTTTAAAAATGGACGACCAGTTAAAAGAGAGTGCCGTAGAGAATCCAATGAAGCATTCAATACCCAGTTCTCCCGAATCGAACCTTTTGGGCAAAAATATTGTACATGTTCCTGAACTGGTAAAAGAGGCCGATCCTACCACCTGGGTTTCTTCTGATGATGCTCCTTTTTTTATTCAACATGGCACAGAGGATAATTTGGTCCCATACCAGGGTTCAGTGATCCTTGCCCGTAAATTGGGAAAGGCAATCGGCTATGATAATGTTTATATGGAGCTATTTCCTGATACCGGGCATGGAAACGGGCCTGCATTTTACAACAAAGCAAATATGGATAATATATTCTCGTTTCTCGATGCTCATTTGAAGGAAAAAGAAAAAGGATCAATTGAGATAGACGGTTTCAAACTGGATTATTCTGTTGAAGGGGAAGGGATACCATGTCTGGTAATTGGCTCATCCGTTTATTATCCCAGGACTTTTTCTGACAATTTACGAAAGCATTTGAAAATGTATTTTGTGGATTTACGCTGGTTTGGAAGAAACGATGGTACCGTTGACCGTCAAAACATGACTATTCAAAGTATCTCACAAGATATTGAACAAATTCGGTCAGCCCTTAAACTTGATACGTTCATCATAATGGGACATTCCATTCATGGAACGATTGCCATGGAATATGCCAGGCAATATCCCAAACATGTTTCGCACTGTGTACTGATCGGTTCCCCAAATATCTATAACAATGAGGAATATGATAAAGGTACAGAAGAAATATGGAAGACTGCTTCACAAAAGCGCCAGGAACTTCAAAATCAGAACTGGGAAAAAATTAAAGAAATGGGAATCCTGTCAGGGGCAGAACAGGTGGTTGAAAATTATATTGCTATGGCTCCTAAATACTGGTTTAATCCAAGATACGATGCACGTTGGCTATGGAAAGATATGACCATAGATGCTGATATAATCAATTATTTGTATGGTACTGTTTACAGAGATTATAATATGTTTCAAAAAACCCCCACGGTACCTGTTCCTACATTTGTTGCATTGGGAAAATATGATTATGTTATCCCCTTGCCATTGTGGAAAAATCAATCAAATATTAATAATTTAACTATACATGTATTTGAAAAAAGTGGACATACTGCCCAGCTTGAAGAGCCAGAACTATTTGATAAGGCCATTCAGAATTGGCTAAAAATAAGTGCTAATTAATATTTCCCATATTTTCAAATTAATACTTCACGAAAATCCCCGGTGATGAAACGAAGATCATTTGTAAAAACTTCAGCAATGGCCAGCATGGCTATTGGCCTTGGCAGTTGTTACCAGAAATCAAAAACCCATATTCTTACTTTAAGCTTTGATGATGGATTTAAAAAGTCTTTTTATAAAACCGCGGAAATCCACGAAGAGTTTGGACTGAAGGCTTGTTTAAATATTATTGCCTCTGCCCATCCCTGGCCTTCTGGGCCAAATGAATACCATAAAGATCCGGTTGGAAACTTTGATGATTGGAACAAACTAAAATCCAGAGGGCATGAAATTATGCCTCATAGTTGGAAACATGCAAATTTGACAGAAATTCCATTTGATGAAGCAGAAGAATTGATTGGAAAATGCCTGGAATATTTTGAGTTGCACCTGGATGGGTATGATTCCTCAAAAGCAGTTTATAATTTTGCATATAATGCATCCAATACAGAGCTGGAAGATTATTTACTTACAAAAGTCAAGGCTGTTCGTACAGGTGGTTGGGATATTTTAGGAGGAAATACTGTGGAAAATCCATTCCCACAAAATGGTGGTCCTGTTCGTTTAGGCTGCTGGTCTTTTGGCCCTGAGAATGCCGATAACTGGGTTGAACAGGAAATCAATAAGTTCTTAAATGGTCCAGGAGGATGGCTGATTCTTAATCTTCATGGCCTAGATGAGGAAGGTTGGGGACCTGTAAGTTCAGATTACCTGAGGAAATTACTGCAAAGACTTGTTGAAATTGATTCTCTGGATATTTTACCAGCAGGAATGGCCCTTGATAAATATGTTTAGCATAAATAAGTTCATGAGAATGTTATATACATAGGATGTGAATAATTTTGATCAAATCTAAAGTTCCTGAAATTCTAAATGAGAAAATATATACTCATATTTCTTTTCATCTCCTTTTCATTAATTACTTATAGTCAGGTCATTAATGGCACTATCTTAGATCAACAGACCAATAATTCGATTTCATTTGCCTCCATTTACTTTAGCGGAACATTCGACGGAATAATTTCAGATCAGGACGGTAATTTTGAACTTGATATCACAAAACATGCTTCCAGACCTTTAACAATTAGTGCAGTTGGATACTATTCTTATACTCTTACAGAATTTTTAAGCAAAGAACCTCTGGTTGTATATTTGATACCCAAGATTTATGAAATTAAAGAAGTTGCAATTAGCAGTAAATCTCTTTCGCGGGATAGAAAATCAAATCTGAAAAAATTTAAAAATGCATTCCTTGGAAAGACAAATAATGCAAGGAAGTGCGAAATAATGAATGAAGAAGATATTACATTTAACTATGGGTTTGATAGTGATACATTGAAAGCATATGCAAGGGAACCCATTCTAATTCATAATGGTGCCCTGGGATATAATATCACTTATTATCTTGATAAATTTGAATATTATAAAAATAGTGGAAATTTCTTTTTTACTGGAAACATTATTTTCAATGAAGATTTAAATTCAGAATCAGGACAAAAACAGTCCTATGATAGAAGCAGAAAGTATGCATATTCCGGCTCAAGGATGCATTTTTTTAGAGCCCTTTGGGCTGATGATTTAAAATCAACCAAATTTTCAGTCAAAAACCCTGAAAACAAGGAATACAAATACAAAGACATTGTAATTCAATCTGATAATCACAAAAAGTTTCTAAAAGATACTGGAGACTTGCATATATATTATTTTACAAAATTGACTAAAATCAAAATTCTTAAGGAGCAGGTTTTTTTCGATAAAATTGGATTCTTTGATCCTCTGGGTATAAACTGGAAAGGAGCAATGGGGCGAAAACGAATAGCAGATTGGCTACCCTATGAATATTCCATAGAATAATTAGTGGGACATGGCAGATTCGAACTGCCGACCTCTTGCCTGTCAAGCAAGCGCTCTAAACCAACTGAGCTAATACCCCAAAGTGCTTAGCACTCTAAATACGATCCCAAAATCATGCAAACTTATTGACTTATATTTCAATAACCTCAGAACTGAGTTCCGAAATTTATTAAATTTTTAATTTCGATATAATTTCGAGAATCCTCGAATTTTTATCAGATCGAAAACCTGGAAAATTCGGGACTAATACCCCATTGTGGCAAATTTAACTTATCCGCCGTAAGCATGCAAATTAAAAACAAGGCCTATTTTCATAAAAATCCAATCTCAATTCTTAGAAAAGACCTTGTAATTCTTGAATTTCTTGTTGGCGAAGGACTTAAAAAATTAATACAACCGGACTTATTCGCTCTCAGCAATTCGGAGGTTTTTGAAGTAAGTAAGTAATTTTCGAAGTCCATCCAATACAAGAGTAAAGTATAACATTACCACCCCCATCCATATAACTACCAGGTTATACCACTTTGTTTCAACTATTTGGTGATTCAGCTTTTTATAGGGGGCAAAAAACTGTGCTCGACCCCATCGGTTTGTTGGCATTATAAAAATTGGGCCATATTTTTGTATAAGTTCTTTCTTTGTTTCATAGATCTTTCGTATTCCTGTTCTATTCGTCACTATATCAGCCAACTTATTGTTATAATAATTCTCCTGAAAAGTTATTAATTCCTCCGCTCCCATCACTATCCGTAATGAATCATAAATATGATCTTTTCGAAGTTCGGCCTCTGACCCCAATTCAGTAAAATGAAGACTGAGAAACATCAAATAGCCCAAAGATTCTTCCAAAATATCAATAGAAATAGAATCTTCATTCAGCTTTGATATGAGCTCAAATGGAGGAACATTTTGATTTGCTTCGAGCTTTTTAAACTCATTACTTACTATTAGCAGGTCCTTTTTTAAGACGTCCTCCACAATATCCTCTTCCTCCAACATTCTCTGGCAATCTTGAAGTTTCACTCGCAAATCAGGTATTAAAAAAGAATTATGGTAAATGGCAGTATTTGATTTTTCCTCGTCATCATAAAAATATTGCTCAAACTTATTTGACTTAAACTGAGCCACAGAAATGGCTTCATAGGCCCATCGGGTTATCATAATATCGCCTATTATTGGAACATATTTTTTCTTTGTTAGGCCTCTGTTCAAATCATCGAAAGAAATCATAGCTCCTCCTAACAGCAAGTGAGGTACTAAAATAAGTGGAACCAGTATATAGATAGCCACCACCGAATCAAGGCCAGAGGATATGTTGAGTCCTATCATATTCGCAAAAGCTGAGGTGGAAAATAATACGAGCCAGTAAATGAGAAACATTCCCTTTATATCCAAAATTAGGCTGGTTATTAAGACAAAGGTAAATGTCTGAAATGCCGAAAATACAAATAGGTATACAATCTTTGAACTGAGATAGGCAGGCCAGCTTAAATTCAAAAATGATTCTCTCTCAAGAATCTTCCTGTCTCTAACAATCTCCTCTGCACTAACTGTTAGGCCCATAAACATGGCAACAACTACCGACATAAACAAAAAAACCGGGAAGTTAATGTTGTCCTGAAAAGTAAATACATCATCCCGTGTATATTTTGTTATATACCCAAGTATTAAGGCCAATATAGGTGCCTCCAGAATATTAATTACCAGATACT
>JASJGS010000261.1:0-3848 GCA_033791445.1 Bacteroidales bacterium
CCTATGAACCCAATCATCTGGGATATAAAAGTTCTGCAAACTCAGAGAAATTGGCAGTATTTTCAGAGGTTTATTATGAAAAAGGCTGGAATGCCTTTATTGATGGGGAGCCTGCTCCATATTTCAGGGTGAATTATATTCTGAGAGCTATTATGATTCCACCAGGGGAGCATACCATTGAGTTTAAGTTTCATCCAAAAACCTATTTCATGGGTCAGAAAATTTCACTGGTAAGTTCCATTATATTACTATTGATGCTGGCAGGATTAATTGCTATGGAGGTTAAAAAGTTTGCAATTAATAAGGACTCATTGCCAGATGCTGAATAAGCCTAAATAATTTATTTTTTCTGTAATATAAGGCTTGCTTTTTCAAGGTCGCCAGGCCGGTTAATATTAAGAAATAAATCGGGATGATAAAATTGTTGTCTTGAATCTAACCGAATTTGTTTGGAAGGAACTGCTTCAATTAAGCTAATAAGCTTCAGGTTCTTTTCTTCAATAAACTTTTCAATAAACGGAATCATTTCGAAGGGATAACTTGCACACAAAGGCTCCAGTAAATTATCTCCATGAACGGGGATAGATATCTTTCTGTCATCCAAATTATCAATAATATATTTGATGAGGTCCAAACTAACTAAAGGCATATCGCAGGATAGCACCAGGTTTAGACTGGAAGAAGAATGGAGTAAAGAGGAATAAATTCCTCCCATTGGTCCACAATCCGAAATAATATCTTTTTGCACAGGATACCCAAAAGATTCGTAGTAGTCCGAATTAGAACTAATTAAAATGTTATCACATAAGGGTTTGAGAACCTCAATGGCATAGCTTACCAATGGCTTACCAGCCAACTCAACTCTTCCCTTATCTTTTCCCATCCTCAAACTTTTCCCGCCAGCCAGAACAATCCCGGTTATATTCTGCTTTGCCATATATTACTCATTCTCATTTAATAATTCTATAAAAGTAAAAAATCCCTGAAAACAGGGATTTTAGAATAATTCGTTTCAATGAAGTCAAGAACAAATCAAGTGAATATAATTTGAGTGTACTGGCCTCCTGCAAGGGCATAAAAGTCGCCTATAGTAATAATATCTATTACATGATCACTTAAATCTTTTAGCTCCAACTTAAACATATCCGTAGCCAATTTACATGCATAGATCTCACCACCACCGGCAGTAATCATGTCAAGAAATTCATCTACGGGAGGCATATCAAGTTCTTCCATTTGATTTTTCATCATGGCAGATACACCAGCTTCAACGCCAGGAATTGCTCCAAGCAAAGTAGGGAATGGTAATCCACCTGGCATTCTCATGGCTGGATTTCCAACTGTACTTGTATGAAGCTTGTTCATTTGCTTTTTTGTAATTGCATCCAATCCAAAAAAGGTAAAGAAAACTTTTGCTTCAATTCCCTCCATAACAGCACCATTTGCCATTACAAGAGTTGCATAAACGTCTTCAATAGATCCCTTGGCGCAAATAATGCATACTTTTTTTAATGGGTGCTCATCTTGTTTGATACTCATAATATAAAGTTTAAAAGGTTAGTTTAAACACAACTTGATGGTTTGGGTATTCCAGCAATCCTGGATGATTTCTTAAGCGGACCTCCTGGAAAAAGGTCATACAAACCTTTAATATCGGTTATCCCAGATTTCCCAACCTTACGGATGGTTAAAGGAGATCCATTAGCTGTTTCATTTCTAAGGTATTCAATTACCTCAAAATGTTTATCGGTAAGCTCTATTCCTTCTTCAAGGGCAATTTCTGTTGCCACTTCTTTTGTCCATTGTGAAGTATCAGTGAGATAACCTTCATCATTCAGATCAACACTAACTCCTGCAATTGTTTTTGTAGCCATAATTTAAATGTTTAATAAGTGAATAAATATTTTTTATTTTGCTTTTTCATCTACCGGGGTCAAACTTTTCATAAAAGTCAAAACAAATCCAAGTCCGCGCTTCATTTCCGGTGTGTTTAACTCTTTCATTACTTTCCAGATTGAATATTCCGGAACATTTGTTGTGTCAAGATTTTTAAAGATATTTAATGCATTGTCTATTGCCTTTATCATATCAGGCTGTGTCAGATTTTTAAAAGTATCCAAAATGGTTACAATATTATCTGCCAGCATTCTTACATCCTCAACAGTGTAGTGCAGAACAATGTTATCAATGATTTTTAAAGCTTCACTAAAAAATTCGAAGTATCCTTTTTTGTCAAGCTCTGTAAACTTATCTATTACATCATACCCTGTTTGTTTTACTATTGGCCCCAGATCCTTTGATAAATCTACCATGCTTTCAAACATGTTCAAAATCATAGAGAAGTTATCAATGTTCTTGAGCATTTTAAAGAACATTAATTGTAATGCATCACCATCCAGTTCCACCCCCTGCTCTTCAAGCTTTTCAACCGAGTTCTCGAAGGCATCTTTTCCAATGATTGCAACATCACTGATGAGGTCCTCGATCATTTCACTTTTCAACCTTTGCTGGTTAACATTCTCCAGCAGTAGGTCTAGTTTCTGATTGATTTCCTTTATTTGGTCTTTTTCCATAACGTATTAGTTGTTGAAAATCAATTCGAACTATAATTTTTTCCCAGCCATTGACATATCGGGTCCTATTGGAAGCTCCCTGCCTTTAAGTAAAATATGCCAGTATATCCACCTGAAAATTACTTTTCCGTAATGATTGAATCTAGTGTTTTGTAGCAAGCCAAATGGACCCACGCCTGGTAGCGGGAAAGTTCCTGATAGTGGTTCTGTATCGTAATTGAAATCAATAATTGATCCTTTACCAAATCCGGTTTCAATATAGCAGTTGGCATGTCCATCAAATTTTGCCAGTAAAGGTCTTCCTTCAATAGCACTCATCAAGTTCTCGAATAAAACTTCAGAGCCAAAATGCACGACAGCACCAGCTTTTGAGGTTGGTATATTAGACGCATCTCCCAAAACAAATACGTTTTCAAATTTTTCTGAGCGGAGAGTATGCTTGTCAGTTGGAACAAAGTTCAGGTCGTCACCAAGGCCACTTCTTTCCATTACTTCATTCCCCATATTTACGGGAACAATAGTAAGTACATCAAAAGGTACTTCCTGGCCATCATAAGAAACAATTTTCTTTTCTTTATTGTCCACATGCTCTAAATAAAATTCGGGAATTACTTTAATGTTTTTCTCCTCAAGAAGGCCACTGAGCATTTGAGTAGCTCTTGGTTTTGTAAAAGCACCGGGTAGAGGAGTAACATAGGTTATCTCCACTTTATCACGAATGCCAAGTTCATGGAAATATGCATCAGCAAGAAAAACAAATTCAAGTGGAGCTACCGGGCATTTGAAAGGTAATTCTGCGATATTTAATACCAGGCGGCCACCTTCCCATGTCTTAAAAAAGTTCCGAAGTGCTAGTGCTCCTTCTACGGTGTAAAAATCAAAAATTTCTTTATACCACAATTCTCCTTTTAGACCTGGTGTTTCGTCTGGACAGGTTTGAGTACCTGTGGCAATGATCATAAAATCGTATCTTAAAATTTTCCCATCAGCAAGTTTTACCTGATTTTTCTCGCCTTCAATTAATTCGATTTCGGAGTAGATAACATGAACTCCGGGAGGGAAAAAATCACTTTTCGGTTTTATAACATCTTTCTTATTATAGATTCCAAAAGGAATAAAAAGAAAGCCTGGTTGATAATAATGAGTTCTAGACTGGTCTACAACAGTGATCTCCCATTCTTCCCTTTCAAGCGAAGCCCTGAGTTTGTTAGCCATTATTGTTCCTCCTGTACCACCACCTAGGATTAAAATTTTTTTCATACCTATTTTGTTATT
>JASJGS010000262.1:0-4257 GCA_033791445.1 Bacteroidales bacterium
TTTGAATACGGAAAATTTGTTCATATCATGGACCCTGAAGGAAATAAAATTGAACTCTGGGAACCCAATGACAGCTTCCTTACCCAGATGGGCGGAGCTACAACCAAGTAAGGTGGTTTACATGCAAAATAAATGAGATAAAATCATGATAAAATCAAGATTCTATATTGCAATAACTTTTATTTCAATTTTGCCTTTAATATTTAACTGCAGCAGGACTAAAACTAACGAAACTGCTTATTTACAAAAGGTCTTATCTAACCTGAGTAAAATCAAATCTGCAAGCTACTATTCCACAGGCATAGCCAGTGCACCTGGAGATACTTCCAAATTCACAGAACCAAACACTCGATATGTAAAAATATTTATAAATCCATCCGATACTTTAGTGGGTGCCAGTTCTGCCCTCTATGCTAAAGAGGATACTACAAAAATGACAGATTTCTACGATGGCCTGGTCCGGGGAAAAGTAAACTGGGATGAACAATACGCAAAGGTTGATAGCTTTCAAAATCACCCCTACCCTTTTAGACTGGTACACTACCCTTTTTACACTAAAATACAGGAAATTATAAAATACTCCTTGGCCACAGAAGACAGCATTAAGACTGTACTTCAGGACTACGGGGATAGCCTATTGTTTAGTCTCAATATTTATGACAAACATGTTTATTTTCATATAAAACCCATTGTTATAAAAAATGACTACATCCCAGAAGATGAAATATCACAATTTGATATATGGATTCGAAAATCTGACAATTTACCCTATCGTATGAGAAGCAAGTGGCATCATACCACCTTCTTTGAGGCTTGTGACGAAGCAGTATTTAACACTGCACATGAAGTGGACTTCAATGCTAGGGACTATTTTCCAGATCATTTTGAGATTATTCAATTTAAAAGAGAAGCAAGGAAAAAAAATCACGACCTGGAAGGAAGAATTGCACCTGATTGGATCTTAAAAGATGTAGAAAATAACTCAATTGGTTTGAAAGACCTAAAGAGTAAGGTAATAATGATTCAATTTACTGGTGTTGGCTGTGGTCCATGTCATCAATCACTTCCATTTATTAAGCAATTGGTGAAAGACTATCAAAATAGGGATTTTGAATTTGTGGCTATTGAAACCTGGAGCAATAATATCGAAGGATTAAGAAGGTATCAGGAGAATAATAATTTTAATTTCAAATTCCTTAAATCAGTTGAAAGTGTTACCAAAGATTACGATATAACTTCCGTCCCTGTATTTTTCATTCTCGATGAAAACCGGGTAATCAGAAAAGCTATTTATGGTTATAGTAAAGACACTACAGATAAAGAGATTACAGCCATTATAAATGACTTGACCTAAGCTAAGCACTTGAGTAGATAAATAAGGACTTAATAGGAATCATGAATAAACTCAGAACACAACTATTGATATTATTAATTGTTCTTTTAGGATTGAACTATGCGAAGAGTCAACCTAAAGAATTAGAGAATTATAACATTATCTGGTCAGAACAAAGTAATAATTCCAGTGAATCGATGCCATTGGTTGGTGGTGATATGGCATGCAATGTGTGGGTTGAGAATGGGGATATTCTGTTCTATCTCCAAAGAAGTGGCAGTTTGAGTGAGAATGGCGAGTACCTGAAGATGGGTAGGTTCCGTATACAGTTATCTCCAAATCCATTTACCAGCAATGCTTCATTTAGACAGGAATTAAAGCTTACCGATGGTTATATCGAGATTCAATCAAAAAGGAATGATGGAAACAATGTAATGGTTAAACTGTGGGTAGATGTGTACAACCCCGTCGTACATTTGGATATTGAAGCGGACAAAAATATTGAGCTCAGTGTTTCATACGAAAGCTGGCGTAACAAAGACAAAGAGCTTCTACCCATTCAGTTTGGCAGAGAACGTTTTACCTGTTTTAATCTGGAAGGATATCCAGGAAAAGTAATTCGTGTAAAAGATCAAATAGAAACCACCAATAAGGGAATTCTATTTTACCACCGCAACCCAAAAGAAAAACTTATCCCTGAAGTTCTTATTAAAATGCAAGGCCTGGAAGAAAGTGCGGATGAAATCTTTGATGACATAAAAGACCGAACCTTTGGGGGACTCCTCTATGGTGATGGATTAATTCCTAATGGAACAGGCGAGGAGAAATACCAGGGAACTCCCTATAATTCGTGGAAATTAAAAAGTGAAAAGCCAAAAAAGAAACATCACATACTGGTTACCACACACATTCAGCAGGCAGAAACAATAGAGGATTGGAGTAAAAATCTTAATGAGACTGCAACCAAGGCTATTGAAAACTATCAGGATGCATTTGAAAAGACCATAACCTGGTGGCATGATTTCTGGAACCGAAGCCATATTATTGTTCAATCAGAAAAAGTAGATCCGTCTAACCCTGTCTGGCAAATGAGCCGTAATTATCAATTATTCAGGTACCAGCTTGGAGGGAATGCCTTTGGTGAGTATCCCACTAAATTTAACGGGGGAAGTCTTATTTTCGATCCTGTTTTAATCAATAATAAAACCAATTATGAACCAGATTGGCGACAATGGGGTGGCGCAGTGCATACGGCCCAAAACCAGCGACTATTGTACTGGCCAATGCTAAAAGCAGGTGACTTTGATGCCATCATTCCACAGTTTGAATTGTATCGAAAAGGATTAGCTGGTGCCACAGCCCGGGTCAAAACTCATTTCGGCCACAATGGTGCAGTTTTTCCCGAATACATGAGTGCTTCTGGAATAGTATTTGGCTCTGGTTGGGGATGGGAAGGAAATGGATACCGAGCCCGTGGCAAAGAAATTCCTTTTGGAGATCCTCGGGCAACCGGAGCAACCGGTTATAACGATATAGTTGAAAAAGGGGTTATGGCCAATCAGTCCTGTGCCTATCACTGGGAATCTCAACTTGAACATGCTTACATGATTCTGGAATACCACCGTTTTTCAGGCAGAGATATTTCTACGTATATGCCTTTTGTAAAAGCAGCTGTTATATTTTTTGATGAGCATTATCAGCTACGGCAGCAAATGCGCAGTGGGGAGCCACTTGGTGAAAATGGAAAATTAGTAATATTTCCCTCAACTTCATGTGAATCATATCGGGGAGCAAAAAATCCTACTGACCTGATTGCTGGACTGCGCGCCTGCCTGAATAGTATGTTGAAGTTAGATAACAGCTATATTACATTAAAAGAAAAAGAATATTATCGCGGATTTCTGAGCAGAATTCCCGACTATTCCTACACTGAAGCAAATGGAATGAGAGTAATAAAACCAGCTGAGGATTGGCTGAATGAAGCCAACCAGGAATTGCCTCAATTTTATCCACTCTTTCCTTTTGACCAGTTTGAAATTGGAGACGAAGAAATACAAGTATTCAAGAACACCTATGTCCAGGCACCTGAATTCCGAAAAGGAACTATTCAAAGCTGGCATCAGGATGGGATCTTTTTTGCCCGAATGGGAATGATAAGGGAAGCTGCCGATTACAATACCAGGAAACTTCAGGATAGCCCGCGAAGGTTTCCAACATTCTGGGGTCCGGGCCATGATTGGGTTCCTGATCATAACTGGGGAGGATCGGGAATGATCGGACTTCAGGAAATGCTATTGCAAACCATAGGAGATCAAATTCTCCTATTTCCATCCTGGCCAAAAGATTGGGATGTTGACTTTAAATTACATGCACCATATAATACAACTGTGGAGGGAATATTAAAAGATGGGGAACTCATTCAACTAAAAGTGATTCCTGAAAGCAGGAGAAAGGATATTGTCAATACTTTTGAACAATAATTTTAATAGCATTTTGATCAAGAAAACCACTCTAAACGATAATAAATGAAAAATTACCCAATCATAATTAGCATAATTGTTCTAATGACATCCTGTGATAAAACTACGCAGGTAAGGAATAGTACTGTTGATGTAGCTGTCCTGCCACATCCTAAAGAAATTACAATATCAGAAAATACATTATTTCTTTCAAGTGAGAGCAATATCCATTCCTCCCAAGAAGAATTGCAACCTCTTCTTCAGTTGTTTGAATCAGAAGTTAAAAAACTAACAGGAATTACCATTGAACCTACTAAAGTTAAAAACCAGAAAGCGGATATAATTTTTGAGATCGATTCTTCCCTTTCTGAGGATGAATATTATCTCAATGTTGATAAAACCATACAAGTTACTGGTGGTAGCTACCAGGCACTGACGATGGCTAAAGCAACTTTACTGCAACTG
>JASJGS010000263.1:0-42922 GCA_033791445.1 Bacteroidales bacterium
AAAGAAATTCAATCATGAAGTCCAGTTTACCTTTGGGTTGGTTGGTGCAACCGCCATTGACCAAACTGGGAATCCCTTTCCAGATGAAACCTTTGAACTTTGTAAGTCTTCCGATGCAGTTTTATTCGGAGCAATTGGGGACCCTAAATATGACAATGATCCTAAAGCAAAAGTAAGACCCGAACAGGGTTTACTGGCTATGCGTAAGAAATTAGGTTTGTATGCCAATGTAAGGCCTGTTACAACTTTCAAGTCGCTTATTGGGAAATCTCCCATTCGTCAGGATTTAGTTCAGGATGTTGACATCGTAGTAATTCGAGAACTTACAGGAGGAATATATTTTGGAGAGAAAGGCCGTTCAGAAGATGGAAATACTGCCTTTGACACCAATTTATATACCAGGAAAGAAATTGACAGGATCGTTAGACTGGCTTGCGACTATGCCATGAAACGAAAGAAAAAACTTACCGTTGTAGACAAAGCAAATGTGTTGGAAACCTCCAGACTCTGGCGGGAAACTTCTCAGGAAATTGTAAAAGAATTCCCTGAACTTCAAACCGAGTACATGTTTGTTGATAATGCCGCTATGCAACTGATCCAGTGGCCAGCAAATTTTGATGTACTGGTAACAGAAAATATGTTCGGCGATATTTTAACCGATGAAGCCAGTGTAATTACGGGATCTCTTGGATTATTACCATCGGCCTCTATCGGCTCATCTACGTCTGTATTTGAACCCATTCATGGATCTTATCCTCAAGCTACTGGAAAAAATATTGCTAATCCATTGGGAACCATTCTATCTGCAGCTATGATGCTTGAATATGCCTTCAATCTGAATGATGAAGCCAGAGCCATTGAAAATGCAGTTGAAAAGTCAATGGAAAAGAATTATGTAACAGAAGATCTTACTAGCTTAAACCCAAGAACAACCTCCCAAGTGGGTGATTGGATAGCCGCATATATTGAAAATAATTAAATCAGTAGTAAGGGGTGAGTACAATATTTCCTTTTTAGTCTACCCTTGTATTTAAATTTATTTTTGGCTTTTCGAATTAATGATTTCTGCTACTTCTTTATGGCCATTTTGACGAGCAAAAGCTTCAGCCGTATCACCATCAATATCAACAAGAGATGGATCTGCCCCATTCGCTAAAAGGACTTTTACTACCTCAAGGTGCCCTTCCGCAGCTGCATGCATAAGTGGAGTAAAATGCTCCTCCTTATCTACTGAATTTGGCTCTGAATTATATTCTAACAGTAATTCCACAGTTTCAGGGAAGGGCCCTGTAGATGCATACATCAAAGCCGTACGTCCTGCATAATCAATTGCTGTTACACTTGCGCCCATATCAAGTAGAATCTTTGCAATCTCAGTATGGCCATTAAAAGAAGAATACATCAGTGGCGTATGCCCATCTTCATCCACGGCATCAACATTGGTATTTTCCTTTAGCAATGATTTTACTTTTTCGGTTTCACCAGCAAGAGCAGCTTCCTGCAAAGCTTTTTCTTTAATAGGATCCGAATTAGTTTTTCCCTGTGAAACTTGTTCAGTTTTTTTTACAACTTTCTTAGATTGATCCGTATTTTGAGCACAAGATGTCACAAAAAAAATAAGCAGAACAAATAGTACAAAATATTGCTTAATGGCTGGGTAATTCTTCTTCATAAAACTTTGTGTATTTGATATCATGGATGATGTATTAATAAAGATGTGTTCAATCTAAATAAAATTAATAAACCTAGATTCCATTATCTGGTAGTCCTAAGAGAATCGAACCAAACAGTCATCTGAGATATTGTTGTTAAAGCTGCTTCCCCATGCTTCATACCATCAATGGTAACCAATGAAACTTCTGATCCGCCCTTCATTCTAAAATTATCTACAGCCGTTAATGAATTCTGGTAAGGTACAATTTCATCAGCATTACTATGATAAAACCTTATAGGCGAAGAGGGAGTCCAATCTAAAAGGGTATTTTCTTTTACCGCATCAATGACACTGGTTTCGGTTCCTTCCAGGAAATCAGTTATAAAACTTTCTTTAAAAAGAAGTGAAATTTTACCTGGTATACTATTCCCTATCTCTCCTACCGTATTTGTTCCATCAAATAACTGTTCCATCATATCAGCATAGGGAGGTACGAAAAAATCATCAAGACGATTCCAATTGTATGCATCATCATATGCTGTTACCATATAAGCCAAAAAGGTTGGTTCAGGGTACTCTTCGATCTCCAAAAAATACCTGGTTGTTTCATATAGATCATATGGCCCGGCCTGGGGTGCATTGGCAACAACCTCAAAATCAAATGAGAACTGCTTTTCAATTTCCTTTTGAACGGCCAGTGTAGCATAACCTCCTTCAGAATAACCTCCCAGATATAGGTCCCAATTTAGAGTTATTCCCTCCTGGGAACAATATTCCGCACCTGCTCTTAACATATCAATGGATGCGTCACCATAGGACTTTGCAAACAAATAGGGATGCATAATATCTGAATCACCCAAACCAAGATAATCTGGTTCAAAAGTTAAAAACCCCACAGATGCCATAATCAAACCCGCAAAACCCTCTGCATTTGAAAGAGGATTTACAGAGGCAACAAGGCTTCTTTTCGTTTCTGTTCCATGATGATAACAAACACTGGGTAAATCTGATACATCCTTTGGGATCATTAAAGCTCCTGAAGCCATAACAAGCTCACCAGAAGGATCAGAGGTATAATATATAATCTTTACAAAGTCAACGGAATGCTTTACTTCAAGAGGGAAATCTGCATCAAAGGCATTCAATATGGCTGTAATATTTAAAGCGGAATAAGTTGTTTTGGAAGAAGCCTGAATTAAATCTCCGGCTTCAGGAGTCTCAATACCAGGCTCATTTTCTTTTTGGCAGGACTGAGGTATAATAAGCAATATGGAAAAAGCTATTATTGCCCAAAATTTTCCTGATTTTCTATATTTCTTTGTCATTTAGATAGAATCACAATCAAATTATAAATAGCTGACAAATATAGTTTATTCCACTGTAAGACCATATCCCGAATTAGAACTAATACTCCATAAATTTTAGATCTTTATCTGGATTTATAATTCTCATATACAATCCCCAATTTGATCCCAGATTTTCAACTTTAACCAAAATGGTGTTCCAACCCTTCTTCAGATTTACCTTAAGAAAATCCTGGTCAGGAAAGGCAGCTCTGCCGGCGTGTACATTATAAACAACCTTACCATTTAGTTTCATTTTTGCTCCATCATTGCTTCCTATTGTAATAGTAACTTCTTTTTTATCCGGACTATACAACTCGGTATAGGCATATGCTATGCCTTCCAGCTCAGGAGAAACATCATCATATCTGCTTCTGAAAACAGAAATAAGATTCAGGTGGCCTGACTCATTTATATTCTCAGTGGTCCAATGAACTTTTACGCCACCCTGACCCGTATAATTTGCCTCAAATTGAACAGATTCCTCAGGAGGATATATTCCATCCAATCCTTCACCATAATCAAATGGGCCCAAGACCTTCCAACTTTTAACAAAACCCTCGTTAGTTTTATGAATTTTCCACCAGTCGTGCAGTTTTCCCGGTTTCTTAAGAACTTCGAGCTTATTAATAGGAGACGTGTTACCCTCAAGTTGAAATATCTGAATGGCATTATCCCGTAATATTAAGTTAGCAATGTGGATTGCCTCTTTTTCTGTAAGGTAGCCAGAACCAACTTTTGCAATTAATACATTTGAAATAATCTGACGTGCCATTACAGAATGGGCATACACTGATTCAACCAGGCTATAATCACCTCCAAAAGCCATTATTTTATTTGCAGGTACAGTCTCAATCCACTCATGAAGGTATCGTTCACTATAAGAGGGAGATATAACATACATCCAACACATATCTATAAAAACATTGGGGAAATTTTTAGCCAAAGCTCCCAGTTCACCACCGTAAGGATATCCTCCATGAAAAAGTATAAAATCTACCTCTGGATACTCCATAAACAGGTTGGTAAGATGGGTTGGCTTAGAATTCGTGAGTGTATTGCCATTACCTGCCAGCAATCCAGTGTGGAATTGGATGGGTAAATCATATTCATCTACAAGATCCAGCACTCTATGCATAAAATAATCCTGTAATGACTTTATTTCGATTGAACCAACAGGTCTCTGGTCCAAAACGGCATTAAATATTGCTCTGGCATTCTCCTCAGGAACATTTTCATAATAAAGAACCCTTTTATATGCAAGTCCTGATTTTACTCCTACCATGCCATACTCCTTACCCGCTTCAAATGCTTTTCTCAAAGCCAAAAGATAATCATCGAGTGATTGAATTTTAATATTCTGCTGATCGCCTAAACCTAAAATCTCAGACAAAGAAGAGACCTGGATAAAATTGTCAAATCTTTCAACATGCCTGTAAAAATTACTATCAAGTTTCATGTGCCCCATATCCTGAATAGACAATTCTATTCTGGATCGGTCTTTTAATACATACTTATACCAACCAGACTTACTTGCTTCCTTGAGTTTATCAGAAAGAATTGAGATAGTATTTTCGTTGATTTCAGGTACTCCAAACAAATTCCGTGCAGCGATTAAAGGAACTCTACCATAACCGGTACTTCTCATAGACTGGTAATAGGCAGACAACAATTGCCAGCGATCTTCTTCCTCAAATTTATGCTGATATATAGCATCAATAAGTCCTTTCTGGTTACTAGCAGAAATTAAATCTTCCTTTGCATAATGTGTAAATAAATATGAAAAATCAATTTCATCAGCTAATTCTATCCGTGCTTCTTCAAGGATTAGATGTTCATGTGTATCAATAATCCATATACTATCAACTGACATTTTTATTCTGGTCTCATATCCCTTTTCAGGCAGGTCTGTAATTTGGACCTGGCTATAGACTTGTGAATATAAAAATATTAGAAGGAAAAAGTTTAAGTAGGTTTTCATTTTCTAAAGTGTTTTGAGAAATGATTATAGATACTACTTTTCCTTTTTTATGGTTGGAAGAATGTAATATCGATTAAAATTAATCATTCTCTATTAAATTTACTCTTGCGGAAGCAGTAATTATCATAATACTGAGTCAGATGACAGAATATAATAATGCAAATGTAGCCATCTGGTGTGTTAAGAATCATGACGGAAGAGTAAATATTTAATAACTATCTTCGGAGGAGTATTCCTATTTTTGACTAATATTAAATAAAAGACAATCATGAATAAACGTGTTATTAATAGGAATCTTACATTTTTTCTATTTGTGTTTGCACTATTACATCCCATAGCTGGGAAATCACAGGAGAAAACTATTAATCCGAACCTTGACGAAAAAGAGGACGCTTACTTAAATAGACAATCAAAGGCTTTCCTAACTGAAATTAATAAAAACCTGGATAGTTATCCTCCACAATTCCCAAGGCAGGAAGGCCGAATTCAAGCACTCCTATTACTTGATGCAGTTTTACACGATGTTTATGCAGCACATCGACCTCCTGTTCAACAGTTTTATCAAAAAAGAATTGAAAGCACACTGCATGAAATCGAAAATTCAAAGATTGAAGAAGGAGCCAAAATATGGAAACTCTACAATATGGGTTTTGTTGTAAAAACAAAATCAGTGACACTTGCTTTTGATCTGGTAAGCGGAGAATCTGCAGGATCAAACGGTTTTACTATTCCGAAAACAATTATGGAAGGATTTGTGAAGCAATGTGATGTATTATTCATTAGCCACAGGCATCGCGACCATGTGGATGAATGGATTGCACAGAAATTCATTGATACTGACAAACCAGTAGTTGCACCTCCGCAAGTTTGGAAGGATAGAGCTATATATTCCTCCATTACTCACCTGAAACGTGAAGCTCATACAAAACAACAGCTAAAAATTCAAAATAATAAAATAGAGCTCGATATAGTAATATACCCAGGTCACCAGATGAGCAGTCATGAAAATAATGTCTCACTGGTGTATACGCCGGAAAATATAAGCATCTGCCATATGGGTGATCAGATAAACGAAGGAGATTTTATGATTGATTACGATTGGATCGATTATGTATCAGAAAATCATCGTGTTGATATTCTATTACCACCATGCTGGACCAATGAAATATATCGTATAGTTAAGGGTTTCGATCCAAAGCTTATTATTCCAGGCCATGAAAATGAACTCGGGCATACAATTGATGATCGTGTACCCTTCTGGGATGATTCAGAATACCTTGAATTAACATACCCCGAACTTAAAAGCTCAGATTATCCATTAATCCTTATGACCTGGGGAGAATCCTATCACTATTTTCAGAAAAAATAAACTAATCCAGATGAACAAAATTATCTTATTCTTAATCACTATTACTTTTACCTTACCCGTAAGTGCATCTAACGATCCGGAAAGATCCGATTTCCTACAAAATGGAATTATTCCCCTTACAAAAGAGCATACCCATGGTTCAACCATTGTTGAATTACCCAATGGCGATTTACTTGCAGCATGGTTTCAGGGCTCTGGTGAAAGGTGGGCTGATGATGTCAGGATTATGGGAGCTCGTTTAATAAAAGGTAGTAGCAACTGGAGTGAAGCATTTTTAATGGCAGATGTACCTGACTTTCCTGATGTAAACCCGGTGTTATTCCTTGATCCTCAGGAACAGCTCTGGCTGGTTTGGTATACTGTAATTGCCAATCAATGGTCGACCTCGCTTCCAACCTACCGACTGAGTAAAAACTATATGCAAAAAGAAGGAGCCCCTGAGTGGGACTGGCAACAAACTATCTTTGTAAAGCCAGGAGATAAAGCTGAGAGAGGCATACTACCAAACGATAAATTTGTTTCTTCTGTTGAACAACAAGTAGATGCATATGGAAATTACCTTAAGAATACAATGCCAGATAATGAACAGCTACTCGAACAATGGGAATGGTGGAAAAATGATTTAATGGGCAAAGCCCATGGAGAAAATATGATGCGAAAAGGAAATTACACCAACGAAAGTGGGGAAAGAATCGATGGAGAACTTGGTTATCCTTATTTCAGAAGAATGGGATGGCAAACCAAAAATAAGGCCGTATTTTTGAACGATAAACGCATGATTTTACCTCTATATTCTGATGGGTTTAGTTTTTCATTGATGGCTATAAGCGATGATGGAGGTTTGCACTGGCAGTTTTCTGATCCCCTTGTTGCCCCGGGAAATATCCAGGCTTCTATAGCTATTAAAGAGGATGGTACTCTTGTCTCCTACATGCGGGATAATGGACCACCCCCTAAAAGGCTTATGCTAAGCGAATCAAAAGACAAAGGACTAACATGGAGCATGGTCACAGATTCTGAATTACCTAATTCAGGCTCTGGGGCGGATGTGGTTACCCTGAAGAATGGGCATTGGGTACTTGCATATAACGATACTGAAACAGGTAGGAATAGCCTGGCCGTTTCCATTTCAACCGATGAAGGTAAAACCTGGTCTTATACCAGGCATTTAGAACTAGATAAACGAGCCTCTAGCTTAGCCACCCAAAGTTCATACCCATCCATAATAGAAGGAGAAAATGGAATTATTCATGTCATTTATAGTTCACATAGAAAAGATATGGACGGTAAACCAAATGAGACAATTAAATACGCCAGAGTTACTGAAGACTGGATTATGGAGGGTGATAGATAATTGATTATAACAATTGCTTATTGATCTCCAATCAGGCTTTCGATCACTTTCATATTGGTTACAGCATCCTCAAGGGGAGTCGGTACCGGTGTATTGTTAATTATTGCCTGAGAGAATAAGTCTCCCTGGATAGTATATTGATCGCAACTTTCTATAAGTATTTCTTCTTTCTCAAATCCATGAAAAAGCCACATAATGGCTGGTTTATCCGGAATTGGATTAAATGGAACCTCGATTTCAATTTTTCCTTTTGATCCAAATATTTGAACCCGTTGATTGTCTTCCATTAATGTAGACGAAAAGAAAGTTGATGTACCCTTTTCAAACTCCAAAATGCCGGTAGCTAAAGTATCTGTCCCAAAAATGGGATGGCGTTCAATTTTAGCATAAGCTTTTACAGGTTCAGCGTTAAAAAGAAAACGAGAAAGTGAAATCGGATAACAGCCTATATCCATCAGGCTGCCTCCACCAAATCTCTTTATATTAACTATAGTTTCAGGATTATCATCGTAAAATGAAAAAGAAGTTTGAATGGTTTTTAGTTCTCCGATTTTTCCATTATCAACCAATTCCTTCGCCTTAATCCATTGCGGATGATGTCGGTACATAAAAGCCTCCATAATTTTTAGTTCCGGGTATTTTAGAGACTCATTTAGTAGCATTTGTCCTTCCTGGCTACTCATTCCAACGGGTTTCTCCAAAAGTACATGCTTGCCAGCTTCCAAAGCTTTTATGGCCCAGGGTACATGCAGATTATTCGGTAGTGGAATATAAACTGCTTCTACCAGCACATCAAGCAGTAAGTCTTCATACGAACCATAAGACTTGGAAATATTAAACTGAGAAGCAACTTGCTGAGCTTTAGTTAGATTTCTCGAAGCTATAGCGTATACTTCACAATACTCTCCCTTTACCATGGCCGGAACAACTGCTTCAGTAGCAATACTAGCAGCACTCATTATTCCCCACTTCACTTTTGTTTTCATAATATTTTATACATAGATATATTTTGTCTTACAGGTCGGTAAGATTTCGCATCATTCGGTGCATCATCTCAAAGTTATAAGGACCCATATTGGGACCAAACCAAGACATTAACCTTGATTCGTATTCATTAAGATGATAATATTTTCCTGGAATTATATACCCTACATAGGTTCCATTAAAGCTTGTAACAAGAGCCTTATATCCTTGCTTGTACATCTCATCTTTAAAACGTATTGCATATTCTCCACTGAAATCACTCGGACTGGTGGCCCAAATTAAATCTCCTATCCTGGCTGCCTGAACATAGACATCACCAATATCAGGAAAGAGCCTCTCCCCTAATGTTGGGTTAAGACGAATTCCATCAGAGACTCTTATATGAAACTCTGGGATTGCCATTTTTAAGCTAAGGTAGGATAAGCCTATACTATCCATCATTTCAATTGAATCAGCATACTTTATAACACTATCGGC
This sequence comes from Bacteroidales bacterium, assembly GCA_033791445.1. Classification (GTDB taxonomy): domain Bacteria; phylum Bacteroidota; class Bacteroidia; order Bacteroidales; family VadinHA17; genus JANTGF01. The sequence goes on from JASJGS010000263.1 coordinate 9,163, forward strand.
CAAAGCATTACCAATGAATGCAGATTTTTCAAATTCATCTCCCTGTGAATTTGCACTATGGCTACCAACGCTACCCGCAAAAAAAACAGCCATATCTACACCTGATTTTTCAACAGCTCTTTGCCAGTATCCAGGGTAATCTCCGCTAAATTCAAAATTCCAGCCACCAAGGGTTGTTGCATGGGCATCAAATGAACCTATTACGGCCTTCTTGCCTCCATCTTGATTAGCTAATATCATAATGAACTCCGAGTTTTTTTCGCCAAGCTCCCCCACCAAACGATTTCTGATCAAACTTGGGGCAGTGAAGCTACCTACTCCAATTTTACCATATTCAAGATCTTCTATAGCCTCAATGATAGCAAAACTAAATTGCTGGGTTAACCATTGAACAACTTCAGGGTTTGCATCCCCGGCAAACTCTTTCCCAACATAGCCTTCAGACCATGCTCCAACACTGGAGTGGGTATGAGTTGCCGAGAAAAATATTTGATGGCGTGACAATCCTATCTTTTCATGCACTTGCTGACTTACTCCTGAGCTCAAATTGGGTGGTATAATTAACATGTCTGACCCCACCAATACTAATAGCTGTTCTTTGATCTGGATGGCAACGGCCTTCACAAAAAGGCTATCATGAACTGCTTTCGCAAATTCACCTTTCCTACTGCCAAAACCTGCCAGGGGTACATTCTTAAAAAGCCCCAATTCAGGATTATCTTCGCTAACACCAAAACTAGGTGTAATACTTACTTTACTAAAACCAACCTGGACTTTTCCCTCAGCAAGAGTCAACTCATCTGAAAGACTATCTAGTTGTGATTTAGTCTTACTGTAATAATCACTCTCAAAATATGGAGTATAATCAACCTTTTTCAATGCCCAAAGCATTACCAGTAATATCAGTGTAAAAAAAATTGCAACAATTTTCAAGAAAGTACGCATATTATTGTTCTATTTTATTTAACATGATTCAAAATTGAACCTAAATCTCAGTGATTGTTTTACTCGATTCAAAAAATACAAAATTATAAGAAATGTATGTATTATGGCATATTACTTTATATTTCCTTAAAGATCATTATTCAACAGGGATCCTAAATAAGCGAATTTCATGAGAATCATTTTGTTTGGGAACCTATTATCTTTCACTTCTATCACCTTTTATCAGTCCAATTAAATCGATTGGGATAGGCTGAAAACCAGTTGGGTATAAACCTTCCCCCTCCACAAATTGTATTTTATTATGATCAGTCTTATAAAAAGAACTATCTGCATTAATCATGTTATCCTGAAAATATACAATAGAGTCATTTATACCATTACGTAAATCAATCCATCTGCCACCAGACTGAATATTGCGCATTATTTTGTTCCCCTTAGGTAATACAGGGTCGTCTTCCAATATAGTAGTAAGTTCAGGATATCTTGTGCTAAAAGGAGGCTCAAGTGGATTAACAAGCTTAAAGCGTTCAAAAAGAGTATTATTACTACCATCAAAATAGTATTTTGCCCATCCCAGTCCTCGAGCATCAACATGCAATGCCGGGTTTCCATCAATAATAATATTATTATCCACAATGTTATCTCTGCCTCCTCCTATCATGATACTTCGGCCTGCTTTATAGAAAACATTACCAAAGATATGTGTACCACTTGCCCAATCATCAAGGTAAATTCCCATTACGTCAATAAATCCGCTATGACCAACTACACCACGTAAATGATGAAAATAATTATAACGAATAGTACTGCCCCGCTGCGTCCAATCTCGCCCAATATAAAAAGCTCCTGCATCCCCGGTTTCCATGCATACATGATGGATTTCATTATATTCCAATAAGTGATCATTGCCCCAGAAGAAGACTGCTGTATGCGGAAGGTCATGAATAAGGTTATGTGCTACCAGATTGCCTACCCCATACATAAAAATCCCTGCTCGATAGGTCCTAACCCAGCGCGAACAATCATAAATATTGTTATTTATGGCAAAATTCTTTCCTGGAGTTAAGGTTTTACGGTCACCTCCACCTAGTAAAATACCACCCTCTCCTGTTGAATATATTTCACAGCCTTCAATCCCATTTCCTGTCCCTGCATTTCCATTATACAATGGATTATCATAGAGTTCTGTTCCAATATTAGCTTCAAGTTTCCCAATACTCACTGCAACAGTTCCAATATTCCTTAAAATACAATCTTCAACTACATTTCCTGATCCGCCTATAATTTCGACCCCAGCCCCACATGTATATTCCAATATTAAATTTTTTAGAGTGACATTTATGGCTTCATTTAATTGAATTAAAGGTTCCCTTAAAAGTGAAATATACATTTTTGCTTTTTCAGGATCAGAAGGAGGCCAGAAATATAATATCCCGGTTCCCCTGTCCAGGTACCACTCCCCGGGCTCGTCTAATTCTTCTAAAAGATTAAATGCGTAAAACCGCTTACCCCGTGTATAGGGGTAATTGCTGTAGGGAAAGTCAGTCATAATCACTTTCCCAAGGGTATCAATGCTGGCCACTTTCACATAGCTATCTGACCAATCCCATTTCCAGTATCCATGTAGCCAAATATCGTTTGTTTGGGTCCAATTTGCTGGCCTGTTTCCTGAATAGGTAAAACCTTTACCACCTAATGATTCAGGAACTTCCTCAACATTTGCCCAGTCCTTATTTGGCCATCTGGCAAGAGTCATCGGTTTCTCATTGAAATGTAGTTCCATTCCAGAAGCTTGAATGTCCCGACCAAACCCCCTGGCTGAAATTTCACCATAGTCATGAATTCCCAATGCTTTTAAATCCAGTTGAAAAATATTGTCACGAAAACTAAGTTCAATCCTCTGGCTTGCCTCCGATTGTTTGTTTAATGGTTTAAATCCTGAAATTTCCTGACCACCAATGATATGAACTTCCTCACCCGCGTATGCTGAAACTAGCAGAGGAGCTCCATTCTGAGAATTCCTCTCTTCCAGGATAAATGATTCTTGAAGCGAGTAGTATCCTTCCCTGAGAAATATTGTGATAGGTCTGCCTGCATTTTTGTCTATTTCTGATTTAGCCCTTTCAAGGCTTGCAAATGGATGGCTTTTTGTACCTTTATTTTGATCACTTCCAGCCGATGATACATAGAATACTTTCTTTGTAGAACATGCAGAAAGTAGTAGGCATATGAAAAAGAGGGTTCCTATTTCGTATATATTAAACTTCATCGAATAAGCTTTAAATAAGTGAATATGGGAGATTAAAAGCGAATATTTAATTCAAATCCTTAATAAAATTTGACATATCAAATTCAAGAATTCCTCCCTCTTCGATTTCATTGTAAGTAATGTATTCACGGTCAATTAAATTTCCATTAAGTTTCACTGATTTGATATAGATATTTCGCTCTGAAACATTCCTAGCTACTACTTTAAAAACATTTCCATTGGGAAGATAGATTTCAACCTCTTCAAATTGGGGACTACCAAAATAATATTTATTATCAACCGGGTTTACAGGGTAAAATCCTACAGCACTGAATACATACCAGGCCGACATCTGCCCACAGTCTTCATTACCGCATAAACCATTGGGTGCATTGAAATACAATGAATCGATAATTTTATTCGTATAGTACTGGGTTTTTCCTGGCTTATCAATGAAGTCATACAGATAAGCTGCATGATGACTTGGCTCATTGCCATGTGCATATTGTCCAATTTGGCCAGTCACATCTTCAGTGTCCTTACCCAGCAACTCAGTCGTTTGTTCAAACAAACTATCAAGCATCATTTCAAAATCATCCTCCCCTCCCATCAATTCAATGAGTCCTGTCATGTCATGGGGAACAAAAAAAGAATATTGCCAGGTATTTCCTTCCACCGTATGAACATTTCCGTATTGAGCGAAACGTGGGTGAAAATCTGGGTCCCAGCTTCCATCACTTCTTTTACCGTGCATTAATTTATATTCTGCATCGAATACATTCTTATAATAGTTTGATCGATCCATATAATTATTATAGTCCTCTGGTTTACCCAGGTATTTTGCGACTTGCGCGATACACCAGTCATCATAAGCATATTCAAGGGTTTTAGAAACAGTGCCGTGATCATCCTTGTCAGTTGGAACAAAATGAAATTTTCTATAGTAATCCAAACCTTTCCGATCAGTATTGGAGGTTGCAAGCATTGCCTCATAGAGCAATTCATTATCATAATTACCAATTTTTTTAAAAATTGCATCAGTAATTACCGGTATTGAATGATACCCAATCATAGATCCTCCCTCATTACCGGCAATTTCCCAGTAAGGAAGAGAGCCTGTCTGCTTATATTGCGAAACCATCGATTGAATAATATTCTCGTACAACTCAGGTTGCATAATTGCCAGCAAAGGTTTCAGGGCCCTGAATGTATCCCATAATGACAAAACCGTATAATGTGCATAGCCCTCCGCTTTTTCGTTTTCGTGTAAATAGTTTTTATATGTTCCATCTACATCGGAAAACAGGAAGGGGGCTATATAACTGTGATACAGAGCTGTATAAAAAGTAGTTTTCTTTGATTCGAGTTTAGAGTTTATTTTAATCTTCCCTAATTCATCATTCCACTTTTCTTTTGTGCTCTGATGCAATTTATCAAAGTCCCATCCAAATGAATCAGCAGTTTTGAGGTTGGACAAAGCCCCTTCTTCACTTGCGGAAGATATAGCTACCTTTACAAGCAAAGGCTCATTTCTTTTATTACTAAATGTAAATACTCCAGCCAGTTTTTCACCCGATGCAGAATTACTACTATCGAGTTGATCTGCATTAAAAAATTTCAAATCCTCAACTGGTCGTGAAAACTCCATGGCAAAGTAGACTCTGTGGACATTTGCCCATCCATTCGAAAACCGATACCCGGTAACAAGTTCTTCTGTTCGTTGAGTTATATAGGTTTCAACCGGTCTGTCCCGATTAATATTAAAACCTAAATTTAATACAACACTTTGCTTTTCAGATGATTTATCAAACTGGTAACGATGCATTCCAACAAATTCACTCGTTGTCAATTCCACATCGATATTATCGTCGAGGAGCTTTACATAATAATATCCCGGTGAAGCACTCTCCTGGTCATGAGAGAATTCAGATCGGTACTTAAGTAAATAATTCTTAGTAAAAGCTGCAGGTTCACCATCTTTATTCAGGAACCCAGTCGGATTAAACCCATTTTCTTCACAAAATGCACTTATAAAACTATCCTCCTGGATAAAATATTTTTCATCGATATCCTTGGTAGTTGGCATTAGGGAAATATCTGCAAAATCACCAACCCCGGTTCCACTCAAGTGGGTATGACTAAAGCCAGCAATAAAACTATCCTGGTACGAATAGCCCGAGCAATATTCCCAACCCTGCCCCCCATTGTCTGGGCTCAGCTGTATCATTCCGAATGGATAGGCAGCTCCAGGAAAGGTATTTCCATGTCCCAGACCAATTTTCCCTCCTGTTCCAATAAAAGGATCAACATATTTTACAAAATTATTTTTTGATTCTTTTGTGCATGAAACAGCAACAATTACTATTAATATTCCTCTTAAAAGTTGGTTCATATAATCAATCTTAAAAGTCTATTCAAACATATTCAAGGAATCCAAAATTAATTGCCTGGTATAGATGCCATTTCAAACTTCAATACACCTCCATTTGCAATTTCAGAATGACGGATCCAATTCCGGTTTAACAATGTACCGTTCAACCAAACTTTTTTGACATACATATTGCTTTGCGAATAATTCGTTGTTTCAATCAGTAAAGTTTTACCATTCATACTCACATTAGCTTTCTCAAACAGGGGGGCTCCTAATTGATAAATATCGGTCCCTGCAATAGGATAAAAGCCAAGGGAACTGAATACATACCATGCTGATAAAGTCCCTGCGTCATCATTCCCATCCAATCCTTCATAACTGGTGTTATATTTATTTTCAAGAATCCAACGCACCCACTTCTGAGTTAAATCGGGTCTTCCTGCCTCATTAAATAAGTAGGCTGCATGAATATCAGGTTCATTTCCATGCCAATAATAGGCCTTTGGATTTATGGCAGCCATGGTTGGATCTGACTCCTCAAAAAATGAATTAAGTTCATCAACAAAGTGTTCGTCGCTACCAAACAAGGAGATCAGTCCCTGGGGATCGAATGGAACAGCCCAACGCCATTGTAAGGCACTGCCCTCTGTATAATCATTTGTATACTTTTCTTTTCTATCTAAATAGGTAAGCAAGGTGGGTTTGAAGTCAGCAACAAATTTACCATCAGAATTTCGGGGATGAAAATACTGGGTTTCAGGATTCCATGTATTCCGATAATATTGTGATCGCCCAAAGAATATAGCAGCATCTTCCTCCTTACCCAGTGCTGTAGCCAATTGTCCAATAGCATAATCTGCCCAGGCGTATTCCAGTGTTTTAGAAACTGATTCATCCATTTCATCAGCAGCACAATATTGATACTTTAGATAAGATTCAATATCACGACGTCCCCTAAAAGCAGCATTATCAGGAGTGGGATCCATCGCAGTTTTCATCATGGCCTGGTAAGCATACTCTATATCAAAATCTTGTATCCCTTTCAGCCAGGCATCAGAAATGGTTATATCAGCTGGAGTACCAAGCATTGAACCAGTGTATCCATAGCCTGATGGCCAGGCTGGTAGCCAGCCACCCTCTTTCGCCATTTGTACCAGGGAGATCATCATATCACGCTGGTCAACTGGGGCAATTATATTGTAAAGTGGATGGACGGTTCTGAAAGTGTCCCATAAGGAAAGATCGGTGAAATAGTTAAAACTATCTGCTCTGTGAACATTTTTGTCGAATCCCATATATTCACCATTTACATCCGTGAAAATAGTTGGCATTTGAAACACACGATACAATGCAGTGTAAAAAATGGAGCGCTGATCATCAGTAGCTCCCTGGATATCAATTACCGATAATTTATCGACCCAACTTTTTTGAGCTAAAGTAAGGACTTCCTCAAAACTTCGGGTTCCCACTTCAGCTTCAAGGTTGGCACGGGCATTTTCAATACTAATATGAGAAATAGCCAAATCCAGAGTAATTACTGTCTTCTTATTTGAACTCGAAAAACCCAGATCAACTCCAATATTTTTTCCACTTAAAGTATCCAACTCAGACCAGAATCCCTTTCCCTGCCAGATAACTGTATTTTTAAATTGCTGATTAAAGCGAGCCACAAAATAAACTCTAATACCGCCAAATCTCCCGGCAAAAGAACCAAAAGTATGTGTGCTCCCTACAATTTCATTGTTCTCTGGCAAAATCCTAACTGCCCCCTCTTCACTTCTGTGGTTACCAATAGTATTGCTCAGGTTGATTAAAATATGAGGTTCTGATACATCTGAGAATGTATACCTGTGGATTCCAACCCTATTTGTTGCCGTTAATTCTACAAATACATTTTCTTCGGGTAACTTAACTGCATAATAACCAGGAAATGCAGTTTCATCTCGATGTGAATACCTGGAAAATTTCCCAAAACTATAAGTTTCTTTGGATACAATTCCATTCGACGGAGATACAAGAAAATGACCTCCATCTGTAGCTCCAGTGCCTCCTAAACGTGTATGGCTAAATCCACAAATTTTATCATCACCATAAAAATATCCAGATGTACTTTTGCCTCGCTTATAATTTGTAAGGGAGGCTGTTTCAGGACTTAAGCGCACAACTCCAAATGGAAGGGAAGGGCCTGGATAGTTGTAAGCACAGGTTAAATGAAAGCTTCCTGTGCCAATAAATGGATCTACATCACTAATTATTGAGAATGCCGGACTGGCAGCTTCTGTGATAGGTCGCTGTTTTGCATTGACCACAATTTTGTATCGAATCCTATAAGTAACGGCAAAAACTACTACTACAATAATTACTATGGTAACTAATTTAAGTAGTAGCTTAAAGATGTTTTTAAAAAAACTAATCATTCTTGTTTGTTGGACATAAATTATATTTTAAAACAATATGACATACGCCACCGTGTTAACGCAACCATACATACAATAGGATAGTAATAATAGATAGTATAAATAGCTGAAGTCGCCAGTCCGTCAGGCCAGAAAACTTTTCAATTCTTTTTGAAAAATTAATAGTGGTTTTTTCAAGTTTCGCTGGATCAGTTTTGGGTGTAAAGGAAGAAACAGTAAAAAGGACAATGGCAATTAAGATTGTCGCCCAAAGCCCGCGATATCCAAAATTCAATGTAAGTTTATAATGTAGAAATGGAAAGACTTTTTGGCCAGTCTCTGGACCCAAAAATTGATCGATCACAAAAATGGTAGCAAGTATCACACCTAATACAACGGAAACTGTGGCAGCTTTGAGAGTAACTTTTTTACTCATTATCCCAAAAAATATAGCTGGGAAAACTGGTAAGACCAGGTAGGCAGAAATGGTTTGCAAGTATTTATATAAGCCTTCTTCGTTTTTATAGACCATATAAGCTGCTCCTATCCCAAGAATTGTCACTAATAAAATAACAATCCGGCCAACAAAAACCTGATTCTTCTCTGAGATTGATGGTCTGGATTCTACTACGAAGTCCCTGACAACAAGGGTTGAAACAGAATTTAATACAGCTATTAGAGAGGTAATTAATGCTGCCATTAAAGAAGCCAACACCAACCCTCTCAAACCTGAAGGAAGTAGGTTATTCAGCAGAAGTACAAAGGTTTGTTTTGTTTCATCGCCCTCTAATCCAGGGTAAAGAGCAAATGCAATCACTCCAGGGAGCGCAAATAAGAATATAGGTAAAAGTTTGAGAAAAACTGCAAACATTGACCCCCACCGGGCCTGCTTAAGATTTGGTGCAGCCAAAACACGTTGGACATTCACCTGGTCTATACCCCAGTAAAATATTCCTGCGTAAAATGCAGTTGCAAGGATTCCCCAAAAAGGGTAAACCGGATCATCATAGGGTTTTGCAATACTCATTGCATCAGGTACTTTTTCCAGGAGCCCGCTCCAGCCACCAACCTTATCGAGTCCTATAAAAAGCATGATACTGGTACCAAGGATCATAATTATTGCTTGGATAGTATCGGTATATGCCACTGCCGTAAAGCCCCCGATAATAGTAAATATGGCAACAATAAAACCAATATACACTACAGTCGTCATTACATTCCAACCCATCAGGCTGTTCAATACCAGAGCCCCGGCAAAAAGTGTAAATGCGAGCTTGGTCATAACACTGATAACAAGCATCAGTCCTGAAAAGAAGGTCCGGGCTCTTTTATTATACCTAATCTCAAGAAATTCAGGAATGGTATATATCTTATTTTTTAGATAGTATGGAAATAAAATTGCACAGGCAAAGCCCAGTGTTATGGCAGTAGTTAGCTCAACTGAGCCGGCAGAAAGTCCATACCTGTATGAATCTCCGGAGAGCCCAACCAGATGTTCTGCACCAATATTTGTGGCAAAAAGAGAGGCACCAATAACCGGCCAGGTAATTTTTCGACCTCCCAGAAAAAAATTTGTACTGTTTTGTCCCGATTTTGCACGGTAGGCCATATATAAACCAATAGACAGGCTGCCAAAAAGAACAAAAATGCCAACTAACCAATCTAATCCGCTAAGTGAAATATCCAATGTGTAATAATTTAACTTGACAAAAATCCTGCCTATCTGGATTACTCCAATCTGTCAGAAATTTCTCTCAATCGGTTAATACTTTGAATCATAGCTCGCACTGTATGATAATTGATTTTCCAGGAGTGTCCCATATGTGTCCAAATAGGGTGACCTTTCCTGCTTAATAAAGGGTACCATTCTCCAACATCTGTATTAATGACTTTGTCAAATACAAACTTGTGGATATTTTGATAAGCATCCCAGTACTTTTCTTCACCAAAAATAAGCCAGGCATCCAGTGTTCCAATCATTACTTCAGCTTGTTGCCAGAATTCCTTTTCTTTATCGTAAACACCACCGGAATGAGGTCCCTCCACAAACACACCACCGTATTCATTATCTATACCATTCTCAATCGTATGATCGAATATTATAGAAAATATTTCTTCATACTCCCTTTTATCTTCTTTTAAGATTTCTAGAGCATGAATTAGCAGCCAGGCAAATTCTGCATTATGACCATAGCAGGTATTGTCAGTAGCATTATTTTTTTCGCCATCCTCAGAATATCTATCCCAACCCCAGATTATATCAAATTTTATTTGAGGAGCGATGTCCCAATTTGCATAGAATTGTGGAATTCCTGTTTTGAACTCAGGATGCACCATCCTGGTTAACAATAAGTCTATGTCTTCCAATAGTTTCCGACGATGAAGTTCTTTCTTACTACATTCATATAGAGTGGTATATGCCTCCATAAGGTGCATATGAACATCCAGTGTTTTTCGGTCTCCTCCGGCTGAGTCTGGACCACATAAGGTCCAATCTCTTTCAAACATTTCAAAGTAGCCTCCGAAGTTGGTATCGGTGCAATGAATTTGAATTAAATTAAAGATTTTCTCCGCATATTCAAGGCCCCTTGAATCACCAGTTGCCAGCGTATATTCAGCTAAACTATAAACTGCAAAACTATGACCATATAAAATCTTTTTATCAATCTTCACATTACCAGTCCTATCCACCATCCAATAGAAGCCTCCATAGACTTTATCCCACATTTTCTCAAGCATAAAATCCACTCCCCACTTTGCCATTTCAGCTAATTCACCTGAGCCATACCCAGCCCGGTGTGCAGAAGAAAGAGTATACACAGACCGGGCTTGAGCTATTAATGACTTTTCATCCTCCCCGGTGTCAATCCCATTTTCATCAAAATGAGTAATATATCCACCATTCTTGCGATCAAGTATTCGTTTCGTCCAGAAGGGCAACAATTCATTCATCAGGTGACTTTCTGCCTCTGAGAGTAAATTTAAAACTGCTTTTTTTTCCAAAATATTAAATTCAATTAGTTTGAACAATGATAATATTTAGCTCCTCAATAATATCAACAATAAAACTCTTTTACCTACAAATTTCTAACAGATATTGATTAAATCTTAATCGGAAGTTAAAATTAGAAGGCTAAAATAACTATTGAAACAGAAAATAATCTGGGGTTTTTCTTTTAATTACAAAAAAGCCTCTTCTTTAGCTTTTTTCATGACCGACTTGATATCAACTGAAGTACCTCCCCTCCTTTTGCTTTCATCAGCTGCTTCCATAAAAGCAAATATTTCTAGAGTTTCCTCGTGAGAGACAGGGGCTACGCCAGTATTAAAAAATTTACATATATTCTCGAGCAGAGGTCCATATCCCTGATATTTCCCAAGGACAGAAATGCCTTTTTCACCATAAACAGTCCCTCCATAATCTCCTTTTCCCTCCCTAATTCCACGATAGGTTCCAATTCTATCATTCTCCCACACTCCGACTACGAGATCTGTATTTTCAGTAAAAGTACGTTTAAGACTTTTGCATCCAGTACCCATAATAGTATAAAGTATTTCCACACCATGTACACCATACCAAAAAAGATCAGGATGGTGTTCTTCAATATGAGCAGGGCTGTATGTTTCTGCTCCAATGACCCTCCCTAATTGCCCTTCTTCAATTTCTTTAACACCATCAATATAGCGTAGTGAGGAAGAAGAAAACATTGGCACATTGTATTGTTTTGCTGCCTTGACAATCTTAAATGCATCTACAAGAGTACCAGCAAAAGGTTTATCAATAAACAAGGGTTTACCAGCCTGTAAAACAGGTAAGGTCTGTTCAAGGTGCATATTGCCATCAATGCATGTCAATAAAACAACATCCACCTTTTTCAGCATTTTATCTATGGAATCCACAATCTCAACGCCCTGACTTTTAACCTGCTCTGTATATTCAGGTATTCTGTTTTTCCAGGCCTCAATATTTTCAGTACCATTTGGATAAGCAGCAACTAATTTATAACCTCCATATTTATTTCCGGCAGCAGGATCGTTCAGAGCTTTTGCAAATGCAGGGCTATGCCCAGTATCCAATCCAATCATGCCTACTCTTTTGCCTTTCTCTTTTCTTTTAATTCCAAAAACATCTGTAGTTCCTACAGCAAGACCCAAACCCATACTGGCCAAGGATGCTTTTTTAATAAAATCTCTCCGATTTGAATTATTCATCTTTTCTTAAAACTATTCAAGCATGGATTAATAATCATTGGTTCTTCTCTATTTCAAATATTTTGAAGGGAATTTCCATGGATCCCTGTATTTTGGAATAGCTAGTTTAGCCGCTTCTTTATCCCCGACTATCTGCTCTGTCTCAGGATCAAATTTAATTGACCTACCCAATTTCATAGATAAAACACTTAGTTCTATAGGTGCATCAACCTTTATATGATACTCAGGATTGCATGAAGGTTGTTTGCGAGATTTTATAGACTCAACCCATTCGATTTCATGACCGGGAGAAGCTGGTATGGATTCTGGTGGTGTTATCATACCTTTCATCCTATCCCCTTCTGGCAACACTTCATGTGTTGAATAATCGGTATATAAAGTTCCGTTCACTCCATGAAAGTAAATTCCTAATCTTCGCCGGCTTTCCTTACCACGTAAGAAGTCAAAACCATAGCTATTTGTGGAGGATTGCATCCATGTCATAGTTAAATTTGGATATCGCCAGATCACCTCATGATTATCATAAGCATCGCCATCATCTTTGATTACAAATTTTCCGCCTGAAGCACTTATCTCGGTTGGATAACCTAAATCAAGTGCCCATATAGGTAGGTCTGTAATATGTGGAGCCATGCCAGGTGTCCATCCCCCGCTAAAATCCATCCAGAAACAATGATAGAAAGCATCCTTTACCAGGTTTGGATTATAATCTTGCATAGGCGATGGACCCACCCACATGTCCCAATCCAATCCTTTGGGAAAATTCATTGAATTATTTCCACTTCCTATTCCATTGGGAGCTTCATTCATCACAAAAAAGGTACGTACAGTTGCGATATCACCCAGGTTGCCGGAGCGAACAAGTTCAACCATTCGTCGATAATGATCGCTTGCATGAATCTGTGTTCCTATCTGGCACATAACACCATGTTCCCTAACTGCATTGCGCACTGCCAAGCTTTCACCAAAATGCATTGTCATTGGTTTTTGCAAATAAATGTCTAACCCGGCTTCAGCTGCCTCAACAGCTTGAAGTGCATGCCAGTGTGCCGGTGTAGCTATTATAACCGCATCCAGGCCTTTGTGTTGAAGTAATTCACGATAGTCCGTATACCCCGTGCAGGTATCTTTGAACTGTGTTACCACTGGGTCCAATCTATCTTTCCAAACATCGCATGCAGCTGTGACAATTACATCGGGATGTGCTGCGCAGGCATTCAAATTCGCCTTACCTAAGCCACCGCAACCTATTATCCCCAGGTTTATTTTATCACTTGGAACCGAAATACCATTCCCTTTAATGATAGAAGATTTCAAAATAAGTGGCACTCCAACTGCTGCCATTGATGAAGTTTTTACAAATTTTCTGCGCGTAAATGCTGAGTTCTTTTTAGGGTCTTTCATGTTTGTAAAATTAAGTTTTTATATTTTCAGAAAAGATAATATTATGCCTCTGGCTTTATTATTTTGAAGATCTGTTAAAAACGACTGGAATAATTTCGTCTATATGATATGCATCCCATTTTTTCATAGAGATTTCTGCATCTGGTTTACCTCCCTTATGTACCAGTAATCGGTACCGTAATACAAGTGGCTCCCGGGTACTTAAAGAGTACCTGGTTTTAGGTGTTGGAAATGTGGGTTGGACCCAGGCCAGATTCGGATACTCAACCCATTTACCTGGATATTCTGGGTTATCTTTGTGCTGCAAAACCATTAATCCTGATGGCTGATCATTGCCAACAAAAACCCCACTAAAATCTGACCAGGCACGCACTGGATTAACATCTGCCTTATCAGTAAAATATGATATAACCTGATCTTCAGGAGTCATCATCCTCAAATTTAATCCTCCATAACTATCGGTATTACGGGTGGCAATACTAATACTGTCTTTGAGTGCATCAAGTCTTATGATTAAATCAATTATTCTCTCTGTGGATGATGCACTATAAACTCTTATTGTAGCAAGTTCCTTTACAATAGCTATCGAATCTTCCCACATCCATAAGTTTTCTGCTTCTATCTGTGCAAAAACCTGGCCACTTGTAGATTCAATATTGCCTGTCGGTCGGGCAAATATTCTTTGTAAAGCATATATATCACCAATCTCAGACCCATAGGTAACTTCAGGCCAGGCCCAGAAAATAGCACGATGGTGAGGATGTCCTCCGTCAGGCCAATCTCTGGTTAACATTTCACCTTCAAGTCCAAATAATGGATGTATATAATCACTCCGTGGCACAGCATATATGCTTGTGGTAATAAACGTATCTTTTTCTGATCTTATATGCTCCTCCAACATCTCATTTCTTGACCGGACAACATCTTCATCATATACAGTTTGATAATTATACTGCAAAACCTTCTTACCACTCTCTTCAATCTCCATTTGTCTGGTTTCTGAATCCATTTTTGTAAGCATAATATTATCACCTGGAACTTCAGTTTCAACTAATTCATATTTTAGATTCACATCACTTACTTCCGGAAATATAAACACCATAACTGCATTTCCATCCTCATCAATACGCTTCAGTTGCATGGGAATGATATTTGCTTTTCCATTTTCCACATGCTCACCTACAAGTCCAAGCCGCCCATCTTTAGCAGAAATCATCTGACTTTCACCAAGTCTAAATACAACCGAAACAGGGGTATTAGAAAAAAGCTGCATACCTCCGAATTCTACTGTCATGGATTTACTCCTTTTCTGGACACAAGCAAACATTCCCCATATTAGAATGATAATTATGACAAATGAAATTGATATTCTATTCTTCATATTTTGACAGCAATTAATAATAGCAAGTCCTGATTTATAATATTTGGGATACAGTTTGATCGTTTTAAAAGTACTTATTTTTGCCAACAAAATTAATACTCCTAATTTTTAATCTCCCTCATCTGAGGCAAATCATTTGTATCTGAATTGATTGCACCTGTAATTATGTTGATCAACATAATTACTATTTAAAGTTTAATACAATCAAATTATATATTGAAACAAGAACAATATTATTGAATTATGGGTGAATATATTGCTTGTTTCCTATCATAAAAATCAATTAATTAGTGCTGGTTTTATTCTTCTCATCATTGCACAAGTTGATTAATATTCAAAAAATGAAAAAGCGTGTTGCAATTTCCCTTTCAATTTTTCTTTTTCTATTTGGCAAAAGTTTAATTGCTCAAAAGGTAAATGAATTCCCTGAAAAGACGGATCCACTTTCTGTAAAAGTGGAGATGTTCGACAAGTTAATGCTTGGGAACCATTGGAATGAAGGTACTATTATGCAATATGTGATTTTTCCACCAGCTGGATTAGAATCTCCCATAATCGGACCTCAGGCTGACTGTTTAGATCCAACATCAGAAATGCTGGCTGCCTATTCATACAAGTTTGCATTATCTAAAGACCCCAAAGACCGCGAAATTGCCAATCAAATTTTTGATGCTATAGTGAAGCTAGAGAAAGTAACCGGAGTAACAGGGTTGGTGGCCAGAAGTTTTAATAAGACAGATACACCTTTGTGGCATGAAGATGTATATTGGTATAAGGAATGGCATGAATCATCATCAATGCCTGGCTACCGATGGTTAGGTGATCTGAGTGCGGATAAATTTACTTCCATATTTTATGGCGTAGGTACTTTTTGGGAATTTTGTGCAGATGATGAATATAAACAAAAAGCATCAGAATTGCTTGACCGATTTATTGGAAGAGTAGTTGATGATAATTTCAAACTTACTGACTTGGATGGTAAAATGACGCTATGGGGAAATTTTTGTCCAGACCTTCCCCATCAGGCACTAAATTCTTTGGAAATGCTGGCTGCCTTGAAAGTCACCTACCACATTACAGGAAAAGAAAGGTACAACGCAGCCTACCATATGCTTATTGACCGCTATCATTATGATGATGATGCTATAAATGCAAAAATAGTTTTTCCTCCTGAATGGAGGAATGTGGGAGATGATTATCATGCTGCCCGGTCTCTCTATATGATAATGCGTTACGAAAAAGATCGGTCCTTGCTGATTAAATACAAAATGAGTTTAAATCGACATTGGTACGATTGGAAAGATATTGCATTTACCTGGGAAAGCAATATCTGGTTTATAATGGTGTATCAGGTGCTGACTGGTGAGGATATTCTTACCGCAGAAAGAAAACAAGCCATCAAAGATATGTGGGGATTTGAAAGAGAATCAAAAGAATTCAAAATTCCTCAGAAAGACGGAAGTTTTAAGATGGTAAATTCAGAATACGAACGCACTGCAGCAGCAATGATTCGAAATTATTGGTTTGGAAGGTATTATAATCTAATTGATCCAAAATGGTAATAAAGGAAACTCTTAAAATGAAAACAATTTTGCTTTTCATTTGTATCATATTAAGTCTCATAATTGTAAATGGACAAGAATACCCTGAACCCCCAGTGGAAATGGTTTACGTGCCAGCAGGTGATTTTATAATGGGGAGTAAATATGGTGATCCAGATGAAAGGCCACAGCAGATTGCTTCAACAAAAGCATTTTTTATTGACAAAAATGAAGTAAGCTATGTGGAGTATGCCAAATTCGATCCTGATTTCAGGATTCCGGAAGGAAAAGAAAATAATGCAGTAATTGTTACCTGGAGCCAGGCAAATGCTTATGCCAAATGGGCTGGTAAACGATTGCCGACTGAAAAAGAATGGGAAAAAGCAGCACGCGGTATTGATGGACGTATCTTTCCATGGGGCAATACTTACGATAACACATATGTAGTATGGGATCAAAGCGATTCAAGGGGTGGTTCAATTGCCAAACCAGAAAGCCCATACGGTTGCTTCGACATGGCAGGGAGTGTATGGGAATGGACAGCAGATTGGTATAAACCTTACCCCGGTAATTATACTCCTATGGAGCAATATGGGGAAACATACAAAGTCATGCGTGGCGGTTCCAATTTCAATAATCACTCATTTATAACTTGCTCGCACCGGTACTATGTTTTGCCCGAAGACATAAGGGCTTACCCGGTTGGAATTCGATGTGTAAAGGATGTAGAATAGAAATTTATAAGTAGAGCTTATGAATCAGAATAAAATCAACACTTTTTTTGTAATCTTATCGCTAATTCTTTCAGGATGTTCAACAAACCAGTCGCCTGAAGATGTAGATGGGCGACCATTAATTATTAAGTCAGGAACCATTGATTGCGACCTGGTTGAAACGACTCCCATCGTATTTAATGGCAAGGTTTATCGCTACGAATATGTGAGAGCCGGCTATTGGAATAATAAAACAGGAGATTCATATTCACACTTTGTGGATCATGAAACCGGTAAACCAACAAAATCTTTCGCCAAAGGATTCCATCTTGGATCTGCTTTTGTGCATAATAAGATTGTATATGTTACTGCAGTTGATATTTGGAATGGAGAGCAAATTCACATTTTTGCTTCAGGGGATTTGGAAAACTGGGAAAGCTGGTTGGCTTTTGAACTTCCTGCTTATGGTATTTTTAACACCTCACTTACCTATGCTCAAAAAAAATATGTTTTGATGTTTGAAATTGGTAAACCCGAAGAGAAATCAGGTGAACGATTTACCGCAAATTTTGCGATCTCTAATGACATGAAAACATGGGAAATACTTTCCTCAGATCATAATTATGCTAAAGACCGGTATACGGCACCACATTGCTTACGCTATCTCGATGGCTATTATTACAACTTTTATCTGGAAGCCAACAAGGGGTATGAAATGCGTGTTGTCCGATCAAAAGATTTAATCAATTGGGAAGCAAGCCCGCTCAATCCTGTTTTAAAATTTTCTGAAGAAGATAAGATCATTGCAAATCCAAAACTATCACAAGAATTACAAAAAAGAATTACGGAAGCTGAAAACAGGAATAATTCTGATATCGATTTTTGTGAATTCAATGGTAAATTGATCATAAACTATTCATGGGGCAACCAGAGAGGAGAAGAATTTTTGGCTGAGGCATATTATGAAGGGACTATGAAACAGTTTCTACAGGGATGGTTTCCAGAATAGGATAAGCTATTCTTCAAAAGTTCTATTTATATCAACTAACCAAGAAATAAAAGAATATGATACAGCCACTTACAATGCAAGTACTTTTAAAAAGAAGTCTTGTTTCGAAAAGGACAAGCTTAGGTGTTATAGTACTTGCTTTTCTAATTATTGCAGGTTGCCAACAAAGTATACCACCAGAAAATATTGATCTTTCCAAAGCCTGGCATTTTTCTCCCGACGAAAACAATATTGGTTTAACTGAAGAATGGTTTGCCATCAATTTTGATGATTCCCAGTGGAAATTACTTGATGCAGGATTGAAATGGGAAGAACAAGGTTTTCCTGACCTGGATTCTTATGCTTGGTATAGGAAAAGTGTTGACATTCCAAAGAAATGGAAAGGCAGGGATATATGGATAAAATTTGAAGCAGTAAATGACGCCTATACTTTATTTATAAATGGTGAAAAAATAAGTTTTTTTGGTGAGGCAAATATAAGTATTGCAACAAGGCCAACATTTACTGAGATATCTAAAAAGCTAAAATACGGGAAGACCAATCAGATTACACTTCAGGTAAATGATTGGGGAGGAAGCGGCGGTTTGTGGCGTTTACCGGTAATTCTAACAACAGACGAAGATAAAGTCAGCAATTTTTTTGAACCTATGACCCAAACTCCTTACACTCCAGAAGGTTTAGGTTATCATCTTGTTTGGGAAGATCAATTTGAGGGCAATAAATTAAATCCGGAAAAATGGGCACCCAGAGGCCTTGGTCCTCGTGCAGCAGGTTACGTCTCCACCGACGCAATAAAAGTTAAAGATGGTTTCTTAGAATTAGGAGCATTTATAGAAAATGATTCAGTCAAAGTTGGGGCAGTAGGCACACAGGGTCTGTTTATGACGACATACGGATATTTTGAATGCAGGGCACAGCTTCAAAAATCAAAAGGGAACTGGTCTGCTTTCTGGATTCAATCTCCAGGTATCGCTGCTGGTGAAGATCCAGGCGAATTTGGAACTGAAATTGACATTTTTGAATATTTCAAAAAATCTGGGGAGGATATGGTCTCACATAATCTTCACTGGGCATATGGTCCCAACCAAAAATCAATAGGCGGCTTGTTAAGTCAGGTTGAAGGAGTGGGCGAAGGCTTTCATACCTTTGCTGCTGAATGGACTCCTGAGAAATACGCTTTTTACATTGATGGATATAAATATTACGAAATTACCCAAGCCATATCACATACTGAAGAATATATGATACTCAGTATGGAATTACCGGGAAAAATGAAAGACTTAAAAGACGCCACTCTTCCCGATGTTTATATTATAGATTATGTAAAAGTTTATAAGAAGAAATAGTTCAGACAAAAAGATAGTGGAAGTTCTTAATACGGAAAGATACAAGCATCACTTGAATCTAAGAGAGCCGAACAAGGGTTCAGTGCTTAGAGAATTTTTATTGGTGATCTTACTTTTTGGCAGCATGGGTGCAATCACATGGGCAATTCGTGGCACATCCGGATGGGGTGGAGTCGACGGAACTGTTGTGCCTGGACTGATGTGGGGTATATTGTGGTATTACATTGCCTTCCGAAAGGGTATTGATGCCAGAGGGATTGTCCTTTGGTTAGGCCTGGGAATAGCTCTTGGCGGAGAATTGGGTTATGGTCAATATACTTCCTGGATTAGGGGAATTTTTTATGTTGGTGAAGGAACCATTCCTATAAAACCCTGGCTGGGATATTTCTGGTTTATAATGTGTGGTATTGGATGGGCTGCTCCAGGAGGCATCTTATTAGGCTGGGCAATAGGCAGACGAGTTTCAATGCAAATCTGGATTGTCCGGTCATTTTTGCTCGCTGTGCTTTTGGTATTACTTTTTGCCTGGCCAATAATTGATTGGATGGGTGGAATTCTCCTGAAGACTAATTCTGGCATTCTTTTTCCAAATATTAGCTTGGGAATTTATACGACTGAGCTTGACAAACATCTTAGCCGCACCGTGTACACAAATACACAAAACATTGCAGTGGTAATATGGTGGATTTTAGCATTGATAACAGCGGCCTGGCAACGAGATAAAACAACAATAATAACAGGGCTTATACTTGGAGGTGGTTTTGGACTTGGGTTTATGCAAAGTGCATTATGGACTCTGGGTTATGGCTTTGCACCCACATATATTGATTGGTGGAAGCTGTGGGAACTAAATGCAGGCTTTAACCTGGGGATACTCTATGCTATAGTTTTATATTGGGCAATACGGCAATTCAATAAATCTTATACGCATGAAACCAATACTTCAGGTAAAAAAGTGGAACTAAACAAATATTCCGAAAAACGCAACACACGATTATTAGCATTAGCAGGGTTTGTGTTGCTATTCTTTGTTGGTTTTGAATATTTTTTCTGGACAGGTCTAGCTTTAAGCCTCTTTTACTTTATCAGTACATATGTTAGTGCAAACGGTGATTTTGAACAAAATACTATTACTGAAAGACGTAAAAACATATCACTGATATTCAGCATATTTTTTCTCCTATTCATTCTTTTTCATGGAGCTACTGAAAGACTAGGAATTGTATTAGATATTTATTCTTTGGATGAAGTCTCACAATACTCGTGGCCAATGGCACGCATCTTATTTTTTGTACCCATTTCAATCATAGTTACATCTGTGGCCATATATTGGATGTGGAAGGTTTTGCGGCTGTCTACTTCTCAAAATCAGTGGAATTTCATGACTTCAAAGAAAGGAATTCGCATTATTGACTTATTAACTTTAACTGGATTTATAGGTGTATTAAGCATATGGCCTACAAAAATCAGTATTTTTTACTCTCTGTTCCTTGTCTTGGCCATTTTTGCATTCAACCGTATTGAACGACGGTTTAACCTGATAGATTTTTCTGAAAACTAGCTTTATTCAAATGAAAATAATTCAATATTTAGTATTTTTAACTGCTACGCTTATTTTATTGCAAAATAACACCCTGGCTCAAAAAAATCAGAATCCTCTGCCAAAACCAAAAAATGGGAATACCTATGTGATTGCGCACCGTGGCGTCCATATTGGGATACCTGAGAATTCATTACCCGCTTACCAAAAGGCGATTGATCTGGGTTGCGATTATGTTGAAATAGATGCCAGATCAACAAAAGATGGATATATAGTTAGTATTCATAATTCAACTGTCGATAAATATGTGAAGGGTGTTACAGGAAAAGTGAATGACTTTACTTTGGCTGATCTAAAAAAATTAGATATTGGCGAACGCTTAGGTCTGGAATGGAAAAACACCCAAATCCCTACCATGGAAGAGATTCTAAAACTCTGCAGGGGTAAGATTGGAATATATCTCGATCTAAAAGAACCTCTGGTTGAAGAAGTAGTAGAATTAATAAAGAAATATGACATGGAGCGTGCAGTTCTTTGGTGTATCCCAGCTTCCCGCATGGATGCAATACTAAAAGTAAAAGAGCTTTGTCCGGAATGTGTTCCTATGCCTGATGTTGGTGATGAAATAAATCTTGAGCCCGTTTTGAAAAAAGTACAAGCTCTCGTGGTTGCTCCGGTTATGAACGATTTCAGTGAGACCTATGTTAAAACAGCACACAGATATGGATCAAAAGTTTTTGTAGATGAAGACAAGGGTGGGAAAAAAGAGTGGGATTGGATTTTAAACCTTGGAACAGATGGCATTCAAACGGATGATCCGGAAACATTAATAAAACTTATAATAGAAAGAACTAAATAATTATGTAAATCACATTGTAGCAATTCATGAGACAGACAATTCCGGTTTTTATCATTTTCATATTATTCAGTATTTTCACCATTTCTTGTTCCCAAAACAAAGACTATACTAAATATGTAGATCCCTTTATTGGAACTGGTGGACACGGCCATACCTTTCCGGGAGCTACTGTTCCCTTTGGAATGGTACAAATAAGTCCTGATACCCGTTGGGAAAACTGGGATGGTTCTTCTGGCTATCATTATTCTGATAAAACAATAATGGGTTTCAGCCAAACGCATCTAAGCGGAACAGGTGCTCCTGAGTACTGCGATGTATTACTGATGCCAACTGTGGGAGAAATACAAATATTGCCTGGCGATGAAGAGGATTCAAAAACTGGCTACAGGTCAGAATTCAGTCATGAAAACGAAACAGCATCTCCGGGCTACTATAGTGTCATCTTAGACGATTATAAAGTTAAGGCTGAATTAACAGCGACAACACGTTCCGGATTCCATCGATACACTTTCCCTAAAACCCAAAACGCAAATATTATAATTGACTTGAAGAATCGTGATCATGTACTTGAATCGAACATAGAGTTCATAAGTGATACAGAGATTCAGGGTTTACGTAAATCAAGGCGATGGGCAAAAGACCAATTTGTTTATTTCTATGCTAAATTCTCAAAACCATTTTCATCCTATGGAATAACTTTGAACGATACTTTGGTCGAGGGAATTGATAATGCAGAAGGGAAGAGCATAAGGGCATTTGTGAACTACAGCACAAATAAAAACGAACAAATCCTGGTAAAAATTGGCATATCAGCTGTAAGCATAGAAGGTGCACAAAAGAATCTCGAGGTAGAAAATATATCCTGGGATTTTGAAGGCATCGTAGCCGATGCAAAAAAGGAATGGAATGGATTTTTATCAAAAATTGAAATTGAAGGGGGAACAGATCGGGAGCGAAGGATCTTTTATACAGGATTGTATCATACTGCAATCGCACCAAATATTTTCATGGATGTAGACAGAAAGTATAGAGGAGTAGATCATAAAATCCATACAGCCGATGATTTTACTAACTACACTGTTTTTTCTTTATGGGATACCTTTAGAGCAGCCATGCCACTTTATACCATAATCGACCAAAAAAGATATACAGATTATATTAAAACATTTCTTGAAATGTACCGTGTAGGTGGTAGGTTGCCACAATGGGAACTGGCTGGAAATTATACTGGAGTAATGATTGGATATCATACGCATTCTGTTATTCTTGATGCGTATACAAAAGGTTTACGTGATTTCGATTCTGAATTGGCTTTTGAGGCAATGAAGAAGAGAGTGGAGAACATCCCTTATTACAAAGATCTGGGATTTATTCCTGCCGATAAGGTCGGTGGCTCGGTTTCAATGGTCATGGAGTATTCATACAACGATTGGAGTGTGGCTCAGATGGCGAAACACCTGGAAAAGGAGATTGATCTCCAGGATTTTCAACAACGGGCCAGATTTTATCAAAACATGTTTGACTCCACTACTGGTTTTATGAGACCAAAGAACCTCGATGGCACCTGGGTTTCTCCTTTTGACCCAACGGAAGGAAGTGATCACTTCGTTGAAGGAAACTCATACCAATACAGTTTATTTGCACCACATGATATTAATGGCCTGATAAAATTAATTGGTGGTGAAGATAATTTCAAAGCTTGGTTAGACTCTCTTTTTACAGTTGAATCCAAACATGATGAAGAAGCTATTGATGCTACGGGTTTAATTGGGCAATATGCTCATGGAAATGAACCTAGTCACCATATGGCTTACCTTTATAATTATGCAGGTGTACCCTGGAAAACACAATCGATGGTCCGTGAAATTCTTGAATCTATGTACAATGATAAACCCGACGGATTAAGCGGCAATGAAGATTGTGGTCAGATGTCGGCCTGGTATATTTTTAGTGCTATGGGATTTTATCCGGTTTGCCCTGGTGAGCCTAACTATATAATTGGAAGTCCAATATTTGACCGAGTTACCATAAACCTTGAAAATGGGAAGAAATTTACCATTCAGGCAAGAAATGTATCAAACAAGAATAAATACATTCAATCAGCAAAACTAGATGGTGTTGATTACACAAAATCGTGGTTTACACATGATGATATCATGAATGGATCAAAATTTGTTTTTAAGATGGGTGGATCACCTAATAAGAATTGGGGGTCAATAAAAGAGGCAAGGCCATCTTCAGGTGAGTTTGAACCAGCTGCTTCTCTTCCTTTCTCAGTAACAGAAGACGAATTTTTTCTGGATAAGGGCACTGTAGTATTAAAATGGAATGAGAAGAATGCAAAAGTCTTTTACACCCTGGATGGAACCCGACCTAATGAAAATTCATTTCTATATATAGCTCCCATTACATTAGAGAAAACAACTACGGTAAGATTCGCCTCTTTTGTAGAAGGATTAGTTCCAAGTTTGCCAGTTTCCGTAAAATTAACAAAACTTGAATTTGAAAATTTTAAGAACTACGAAGGTTTACTTGAGTTTGAACATGGCCTAAAATACAAATACTTTCATGCCCATGTAATGGAAGAGCACGATCTAGATAATCTAAGCTCTCTAGAAACAGGTATTATACCAAACTTCACCATAGAAAATCGAAAACGCGAGGATTATATTGGTTATATCTATTCTGGCTTCATAGATATCCCCAGAAATGGAATTTACACATTTTATGCAAGAACGAATGATGGAATGACACTATACATAGATGGAGAATCATTTCTAAGGGGAGGATATAAAACCGTGGCTTTGAAGAAAGGCAAATACAAAATCGACCAGAAGTATTTCCAATTGGGAGCCAGGAAATTTAATATTGTTGGATGGATGGGTCCTGGAATAAATAAGCAGGAAATTCCAGCGAGTGCTTTTTTTCATGCAAAAGAAAATTGACTTGAATTATGAAGATTAATCATCTATAAAAACACAAAATGAGGAAATTCATCGCATTTATATGTTGTATAATGCTATCTCCATATCTTTTTGGGCAGCAAGAATCTGAAAATGAGTATATTTTTCCATTTCAAAAACAACATGTTCACTCAAGTAGTTTGGTTGAACTGTCTAACGGAGACCTTCTAGTTTGCTGGTTTCAGGGAAGCGGAGAAAGAACAGCTAATGATGTGGCCATAAATGGTTCCAGATTAAAAAAAGGGGAATTCAAATGGAGTAAGCCATTTTTAATGGCCGACACACCGGATCAACCTGACTGTAATCCAATATTATTTTTAAACAAAAAACAAAAATTATTCTTGGTATGGATTGCCGTGGTAGCCAATAGATGGGAAACTTCTGTTCTAAAAGTTAAAACTACTTCCAATTATAATAAGGAAGGAGCCCCAAAATGGGAATGGCAAGATGTTATTCTAATGAAACCAGGCGATGAATTTGCGAAAAGAGCAAAAGAACAATTAGAAAAATATGGAAGAAACGACCTGGCCTGGGCCGAATATGCCCTCCCCTATGAAGAAATGCTCATCGAAGCTGCCAGGGATCCAAAGAAAAGAGAAACCGGATGGATGAGTAGGACACACCCAATTATTCTAAATAATGGAAACATACTCTTACCGTTGTATTCCGATGGATTTAATTTTGGATTAATTGCTATTTCCAGTGATGATGGTGAAACCTGGGGAAGCAGTTTACCCATTATAGGACGAGGTGTAAATCAGCCTAGCCTGGTAGTTCGGGAAGATGGTTCCCTGGACGCCTATATGAGGGACGATGGGGATGAACCAGGCAGAATCTTGGTAAGTCATTCAACGGATCAAGGTTATTCATGGACCTATGCCCTCAAATCAGAAATACCAAATCCTGGTGCCAGTATTGAAATTATAAAATTGATTAGTGGCAATTGGATTTTGGTTTATAATGATAATGATGACGGTAGATATAGCATGGCCGCAGCCCTCTCAGACGATGAAGGGAAGTCATGGAAATGGAAAAAGATGCTTGAAAACCATCCTGGAGGAAGCTTTTCCTACCCTTCTGTAATTCAAGCAAAAGATGGAAAGATTCATGTAAGCTACACCTATCGACTATCTGACACAGAAAAAACTATTAAACATGTATCCTTTGAAGAAGATTGGATAATGGGAAAATCTAATTAATACTATAAACATATTTCGCTAAACCTGCACAATCATTTAAATGAAGCAACTAAATTCCAACAATATCGCGTATATCTTTTTTCTAATACTCCTGATTACAGCTTGTACATCACCTGTTTCAAAAAATGAACCTGGCAAAGAAATTACATTAGAATTGAAACCAGGTGAGGAAAATCCCCGAAATAGTGAAGGGGATTTCATACTTCTAAAAGATGGAAGAATTTTATTTATTTACACACATTTCACCAGTGGATCCGGTGACCATGCGAGCGCCCATTTAGCAGGTCGATATTCTGATGACAAAGGAAAAACCTGGTCAAAAACAGATGAAATAATTCTTCCCAACGAAGGGGGTATGAATATAATGTCAGTCTCCTTATTAAGACTCCAAAATGGAAGTATTGCCCTGTTTTATTTGAAAAAGAATTCAGAAACTGACTGCATCCCTTATATGCGAATTTCCTATGATGAGGCGAAAACATGGGGCAAACCAAATCGGTGTATAGATGCAGAGGGCTATCATGTTGTCAATAATGATAGAATTATTCAACTAACAAGTGGAAGGTTAATACTTCCCACATCACTTCACGGTAGAATTAATTCGAGATTAGATTCCAGAGGTATAATTTATTGCTATTATTCTGATGATAATGGGATAAACTGGGCCAGATCGTCCAAGGTCCCCAACAATGGAAACATTATCTTACAGGAGCCAGGGCTAATTGAATTAAAAGATAGTAAAATATTCCTTTTTTGCAGGACAGATGCAGGCAGGCAGTATATTTCATTCTCAAATGATATGGGTCTAAGCTGGTCTCCAATTGAAGCCAGTAATATTAAATCACCTCTATCACCAGCTTCCATTGAAAGAATTCCATCTACTGGCGATTTATTGCTTGTATGGAACAACAATTATCTACCCTTGGGTGATGGTAGGAAACGTACTCCATTCAATCTGGCAATTTCTAAAGATGAAGGTATAAGCTGGAATAATATTAAAACAATCGAAAACGATTCAAGTGGCTGGTATTGCTATACGGCCATTGAATTTACTGAAGAACATGTTCTATTGGGACATTGTGCCGGAGACAGGCTAAATGGAAATGGATTAGAGACTACCAATATTACCCGTTTATCATTGGACTGGATATACCAGAATGAGAAACCAGGGGATTCTGAACTTACAAAGGGGACTAAAGCTAATTATCCGGATCTTGTTCTAAATACAGAATCTTCACTAATGCTTGAAGGAGATTGGATGCCTATCGATCCTCATAAAATTGACTTCAATAATTTACCACGTATAAACAGTCAACATGCGGTTGTTAGTAATGTGGTTGCTTCTAATGGTGTTAATCAACACAATTACCTGGTGTATTTTGAGGGAAAGTACTGGGCCATGTGGAGTGATGGACCTGGTGTAGAGGACAGGGCAGGCCAGCGCGTGGCGTTAGCTACAAGCAAAGACGGATTAAAGTGGAGTGACCGAAAATATATCACACCCTATCCGCCCAATTCTGGGCCTGACTCTCCACATTACAATACTCGGTCAGAAAATGCTTTTCGTTATATCTCACGTGGGTTCTGGAAAAGAGGAAAGGAACTAATTGCATTAGTTTCTTTAGATGAGGCAGATAAATTCTTTGGAACAAGCCTTGAGCTTCGTTCGTTTCGTCTAAACTCCCAGAACGATAGCTGGGAGGACATTGGCCTTGTATATGATAATGCCATCAATAATTTTCCACCCAAATTAATGCCAAATGGGGAATGGATGATGTCCAGGCGTACACATGACCGAAATGTATTTATGCTTACAGGAGGTGTTGAAAATTTTAACAATTGGGATGCTCATCCTGTTGTGAATTATGGGGATACCAATCTGAAAGCAGAGGAGCCATACTGGTGGGTCTTACCGGATGGGAATTTACTGGCTCTATTTCGGGATAATGCCTGGAGTGGGTTTTTATTTCGGGCATTCTCAACAGATTTTGGTCGAACCTGGAGTAAGCCGGTAAAGACAAATTTCCCGGATGCAAGATCAAAATTCAATGGTCTTCAGCTGAGCGATGGACGATATATTCTTATTTCAAATCCAAATCCGGAGAAGCGTGATCCATTGGCATTGTCAATTAGTGATGATGGAATAGTTTTTAATAAAATGGGATACCTGATCGGAGGACGTTGGGTCGACTATCCTCACATTATTGAGCAAGATGGCTATTTATTGGTAGCCTTTTCTGGAAAGAAGCAATCAGTGGAGGTATTAAAAATAAAGATTTCAGATTTGGACAAAATAAAAATGCCATCTGAACCTTTGAATACAAAATAATCGCCTATTTCTGATTGGAAGAAAAAAATGCAGAACAATAGAAATTTAAAACATATGACTAAATCACAGTTGGAATTTTTTGGCATCATTCTACTTTCTGTAATTAGTTTAAACAAAGGGAACGGACAGGCAAGTATTGAAACAATTGCAAACGATAGATTTAAAATAGTAATAGAAGCAAAAGAAAATTCACCAACTACTATATTGCAGCTTACAGACTTGCATCTTGGCGGCACAAGCGATGACAAATGGAAAAAGGATCTCATTACTTTTCGTCGAATAAAAAAACTGGTCGATACTTATGATCCCACCATGATTGCAATAACAGGTGATTTATTTACCGGCGAAAAACCTTTTGGTGCACTTCTAGCTGCCTACGCGATGAATTTCTTCGATAGTTTTGAACGACCATGGCTCTATGTTTTTGGTAACCATGATCCGGAAGGTGGTTTTGGTAGATCAGACATTGCTGAAGTATTTTCTGAATCTGATTGGGCCATCCTTGGAAAGCATTCTGTTGACAATCAATGGAAGGAGAAATATGATTATGTTGTCGATATAATGTATCAGGAAGAAAGTCAACCGGCATGGCAAATCTATGCCTTTGATTCAGGTTCCCAAAAAGGCTATAAGTCCATTAAAGAGGATCAATTAGACTGGTATCGATCACAATCAATGAAAACTGAAGAAAGTTATGGTCAAGAGATTCGTGCCATATCTATTTTTCACATTCCCCTAATTGAATATCAATATCTTAAGGATGATAAATCAATTAAATTACATGGTGAAAGTAAAGAAAAAGTTTGGTACGAAGAGGATGATGGCACAGTTTATAAAACATTTCTGGAGGTTGGCAATATAGAAGCTACCTTCTGCGGACACGATCACTACAATAATTACTGGGGAGTATACAAGGGTGGAATAATCCTGGCTTACGGTTATATTAGTGGTGAAGCAACAAATTATGCATGGCCTCCGGGAGGGAAATTAATTACCCTACCTCTTGGAAAGGGAGAAATTCAAATAGAAAATGTTGTTCCTATTCTTGAAGATTAATTAAAAATAAAGATAATTATGAAATCATTGTTAATCATCATTTTGCTTCTTTTCCTATCAACCGCAGATAAGGAAGTTGATATAAAAAACACCCTGATAAATGGCAATTACAAACTCCCTAATACTATTGAGCCCTTGGATTTTGATGATTTCCTTTTATATAAAACTAGTGCAAGCAAATATATTCCTGTAAAAGATGAAGCATTTCCAGAACATATCAGAAGTGAACTTTCCCAAGTGGAAAGAGAAACAGTATCCGCAGAATTTAATTCAAATTTAGAAAGATTAGCAAAGTCAAAATATTCAAAATCAATAGGTGTACCCGTAAGCTCAATTCAAAGACAGAATGATAAAGAATGGATAGGTACAAGCTCAGGCCTTTATATATATGATTCGAAATCAAATGAAACAACCAAACATCCTTCATATGGGATAAATGGGCCACTCTCAACACACATTAGTGATATTGAAATAGATAGCAAGGGTACTATATGGATCGGGACTCCCTTAGGGCTTACTATTTTGAAACCAGATGGATCTTGGTCTTCCATTCAGGGTCGCGAAGGACTGCCAGTCGAGGAAGTTACTGCCCTGGCTATCGATAAAAAGGATAGGATCTGGATTGGTACAACCCAGGGCGCAATACTGTATACTCCTTATGAAGAAGGAAGACAATGGTACTACAGGACAGGAAAAAGATACCTTATTGATGATCTAATTACAGATATTGCATTATCACCAGGGGATATGCCAGCTTACTTTAAAACCAATAGTGGAATATGTAAGATAGAGAGAATAGAAAGAACTCTTGATCAAAAAGCTAACATCATTGAAAACAGGCTTAACAAATGGCACAGACGCATGGGATTGGTTGCCGCCTGTCAATTGGATAATGCTGAAAATCCAAGTTCATATACCATCAGAGACAATGACAATGATGGTCTTTGGACTGCATATCATGTGGTTGCCATGTCGCTTGCCTATTCAACAACCGGGAACGAATCTTATTTAAGATCAGCAAAAGAGAGCATGCGTGCTCTGATCATGCTTCAAAATGTGTCCGGCATTCCGGGTCTTGTGGCAAGAAGTGTGGTTCCAATAGCAGAAAGAGACCATAAAAATGAACAATGGAAAAATGCACCGGATGGAGATCTTTTATGGAAAAGTGATACCTCAAGCGATGAGATTGATGGTCACTTTTTTGCTTTTTATGCCTATTGGGAACATATTGCCAAACACGATCCGCAAGAGGCTGCAATCATTAAAAAGCAAGTAAGTACATTAATTAATTATATAGTTGACAACAATTACCAGTTGATAGATTGGGATGAAGAAAGAACCAGGTGGGGATTCTGGAACCCTGAACTGATTAATGATAATCCTGAGCATTATCTGGAAAATGGATTAAATTCAGCACAAATTCTTTCATTTTTAAAAGTGTCTTACTACATTACCGACAATAAAAAATTCAAAAAACATTACGACAAATTAATAACAGAACATGGATACCTGGCGAATTTGCTCCTGGAGAAAAAGGTTTTTCCAGATATGAATAATCATTCAGACAATCAGCTTGGTTTTGTGGCACTTTACCCACTTTTACAACTAGAACATGATCCAAAAGCTCGCGATGCCATACAACGAGCCGTAAGACGGCATTATCGCACACTAAGCAGGGACGGATCCGCTTTTTTCTATTTTGCTGCTGCCACTATAGACCTTGATTATGTTGATATAAATGCTGCCGTAGAGAATCTTCGCCAAATTCCTACTGATAGACGACAATGGAAAATGAACAATAGTCATAGAAAGGATATTATCTGGGATCCGTATAAAGATCGATTTAATAAATCACAATTATTGAGCGTGTTGCCCGCTGATGAAAGAAATTTTGATCGATGGAACCGAAATCCGTATTATCCGGATAGTGGTAGGAGTGGAATAAATGAGGATGATGGAGGTTCCTGGCTGTTAGCGTACTGGATGGGAAGATATCATGGTTTTATTGGCGATGAAAATTAATAAGTGAAAAAGAAGTTTTTAATTTATTATTGAATATATGAAAACGAAAACGCAAAGAGCAATCTTTCAAAAGACACTGATCCCAGGATCTCTTAAACTTTTTATAATTCTTTTTCTTGTTGGTTGCTCAAGCTCTGAGAAGACAGGAAGATTAGATGAAATTCTTGAAAAATTTCACGATTCTAATTCTGAATATATCATGGTTGCAGCCCACAGAGCTGCACACAACGGCTTCCCAGAAAATTCTATTTCTGCAATCAAACATGCTATCGAATTGGGTGTTGATATTGTAGAGCTGGATGTTAAGACAACAAAAGATGGGATACCCGTTTTGATGCACGATGGTACAATTGACAGAACAACAAATGGATCAGGCAAACTCGAAGACTTCACCTTATTTGAGCTTAAAACATTCCGATTAAAGAAACAGGATGGGACTCTTACAGATGAAAAAATCCCAACTTTCGAAGAAGCCCTCAAATTAGTCCATGGGAATATTATGATAGATATTGATCTGAAGACTGGGATGGTAAAGCCTATTGTAGAGGTTGTAAAAAAAACAGGCACACAAAACCAGGTTTTCTATTTTGATAATGATTATGATGCTTTGAAAGAAATCCTTGATCTTGATGAAAGTTCTCTATTAATGCCAAGAGCCTACTCATATGAAATGGCCGATTCGGCATTAAGCCTTTTTAACCCTGAAGTGGTTCACATCGACCCTTCGTTTTATACACCTGAGGTTATTGAACTTATACGGAGTCAGAATGCAAGGGTTTGGATAAATGCTCTGGGAGAAGCAGATGAGTCCATTCGTAGAGATAACATAAAAGAAGCTATGGATAATTTGCTTAAATATAAGGCTAACATAATCCAAACTGATGAACCCGAGTTAATTTTAAAGTATTTGAGAACAAACAAATTACATAACCAATGAATCATTTAAGATTAAAATTAAATAGTGGTAATTATAACCTTAAAGCTTTTATCCTAATTTTTCTGGCAGCCTATTTAATTCTTCCTGCTTGCGAATCCAAAGCTGATTTACCCTCCAACCTGGATTATGTGGATCCATACATCGGGGGAATGGGACACCTCCTCCACCCTACCCGTCCCAATGTTCAACTACCAAATCAAATGATTAGAATGCATCCTATACGTGCAGACTATTTGGATGATCAGATCAGTTTCTTTCCACTAAGTATGATATCACACAGAAATGGAGAACTCTTTGGGATAATGCCATATGCATGTACCCAAAAAGAAGATGCTTGGAAAGAAAGACAAATGTATGATCACGATCTGGAGGAAGTACGTCCATATTATTATTCAACTTATTTGGTCGATTCTGAAATCCAAACAGAGTTTATCCCGGGAAACAAAACAGGCTTCTTTAAGTTCAAATTTCCATCTGGAAGTAACAAATTAGTGAAGCTTCAAATCAACCAAGGTGGAGAATGGCAGATAATTTCAGGCAATACCATTATCGGTGAAGAAATATTTGAAGGGATGAAAGCCTTTGTCTTTGGAGAATTTAACATCGAAGGCAATGCAAGTTTAAACCAGCAAACCCGAATTAACTCGAGAAGGAAAACGAGTAAAATCGAACCTGTCACCCTTTTTGAATTTCCTGCCGATGATGAATCAATTGTAGAATTCAAATACGCTATTTCTTTTATTAGCGCTGAGCAAGCAAAAGCAAATTTAGCGAATGAAATTCCTGAATGGAACTTTGATGCTTTAAAAGATAAGGGTAAAAAAGCCTGGTCAGCCAAACTTAACCGAATCGAGGTAAAGGGGGGAACGGAAGCACAACGTCGAACTCTTTATACATCACTTTACCGCTGCTACGAGCGAATGATTGACATTAATGAGAATGGTAAATATTATAGTTCATACGATCATCTAATCCATGACAGCCAACGCAAATTCTATGTAGATGACTGGGTTTGGGACACCTATCTTGCCCAGCATCCTTTGCGTATGTTGTTGGACCCAGGTGACGAAGCAGACATGCTACATTCTTATGTGGATATGTATGTTCAATCTGGCTGGATGCCTCAATTTCCTTTGCTCCAGATGGATAATCCGGCCATGCATGGTTTCCACTCAACTATAGTGTTCCTGGATGCATATAGGAAAGGAATCCGTGATTTTGATATTGAAAAAGCATACGAGGGAATTAAGAAAAATGCCACTGATGCCACTATGTTGCCCTGGCGTAAC
>JASJGS010000264.1:0-12827 GCA_033791445.1 Bacteroidales bacterium
GATACTCCATTTGTAGTGGTGTAGCCAGTTTGGAAGAAGTTTTTCGCATTATCAGGATGAGATTCCAGAGCAGTTGCAGTGAGATCACCATTTGCATCAAAATAGGGCCACTGGTATGCCATCATGCCTTTATCCAGCTCAGGGCCTACCCAGTAGGAATCACCTGCAGGAACTGAATAGTAAGGCAAACCATTGTTAGGACGATTGTCCTGTGTATAAGGCCTTCTACCGTTGGCAAATAAATTATGCTTTTCTACATATTTATAAGGATTTTCTACAACTGTATTTGAGGTAATTGTAATACCAATTCCTTTGCCTTTTTTACCTGATTTTGTAGTTATAATTACCACACCGTTACCTGCTCTAGAACCGTATAGTGCAGCAGCACTTGGGCCTTTTAGAACAGATACGGATTCAATATCCTCAGGATTTATGTCAGAGATGGCATTTCCGAAGTCGACTTTTGTGTCGCGAGCCATCTCAGTTACATTGTTGACCGTATTATTCATTGGAATTCCATCAACAACAAAAAGAGGCTGGTTATCACTTGTTAATGAGGAAGCACCTCTGATCACCATACTAACTGAAGAACCGTCTCCACCAGTTGAGTTGATGGCCACACCGGAAACTCGTCCAGCAAGTGAATTCATCATGTTTGTATGGGTAACGGTGGTAAGTTCTTCACCGTCCACTTTACCAACAGAATATCCAAGAGATTTTGTTTCCCTTGAAATACCAAGTGCTGTAACAACTACTTCATCCATTCCGACGGATGATGATGCCATTACCACACTGATAATAGATTGATTGCCCACTGTAATTTCCTGGGGCTCCATCCCAACAAAGGAGAACCTCAGTACAGCGTCACTTCCTGGCACCACAATGTTGAAATTACCAACTGCATCGGTAATAGCACCTTGTGAAGTACCCACTATTACCACACTTACACCTGGTAACAGTTCACCGGTATCATCTTTGACGGTACCGTTAACAGTCCTTTGTGCAAATGCGCTCATAGAGAACATTGCAAACAAAAGAAGCATTGGAATGATCTTTTTTTTCATAAACATAGGTTTTGGTTAAAAATTCGGGTTGTAAATAGTTATAAGTTACTAAATAAATCAGTAAAAACAGTATTTATAATACAAATTAATGTAATTTTTCATTGAAATACTTCATTATTATTAATAGAAGTATATGGAATTTTAACTCGGCTGTATATGAGAGGTTGACTTTTTTGTTAAAAAAGTTAAGAAGTTACAAGTATGCGTACTTATTACATTAAGGTCATTAATGTTATGATAATTCAAGGCTTAAGTATCTTGTTATCACTATTTTTAAATTTTACCTACTGACTGAAGTCCTTTAATCAGGGGTAAAATTTAATTATAATTTAACAGCGCGACCTTCTTTTGATGAAAGATAAGCAGCATCTACAATCTTTAAAACTGTTTGACCTTCAGTGAATCCAGGAACGGGTTGTTTTCTGGTTCTTATACATTCTATAAAATGCGCCATTTGGTTCGAATATATTGACTGGTCGCAATGTTCTGTCTTTTCTGGCATAGGTGCATTGAAAGTGCCAGGATACTCTTCTACATTGAATTTTAAATGTGTGGGAAACAGGCTACCATATCCTTCTGTTCCAAAAAGTTGTGTGCCCGCTTCTGGCATATCCATGTGGGGATGCATCCAGCCGCTTTCAACTACTGAGTTTGTGCCGTTCTCCCAGGTAATAATAATGATACCGGAGTCATCTACATCATAATCGCCAAAATAGGTCCCAATTTTGGCGTAGACCTCAACTGGTTTAGGGTCACCCAGAATATAGCGAACCGTGTCAATTGCATGCACTCCCATATCTGCAAGAGCGCCACCACCTGCTAATTCTTTTTTGGTAAACCACCCGGAAGGACCCCAATTCTCGTGAATACCATAGCCCTTGGTTTTGAAAATCTTCCCAAGTCTACCGGAATCAACAATATTTTTTATAAAGTTTACCTCTGCATCAAATCGCCACATATGGCCCACCATTAGAATTTGATCTGTACTATTTATTGTTTTAATGAGCTCTTCTCCTTCAATGGAATTCATTGCCATCGGCTTTTCAAGGAATACATCCTTTTTATTCCTCATAAATTCTATGGCATAAGGAGCATGGAATTTGTTCGGAATACCCAGAACTACAGCATCGATATCATCTCTGTCTAAAATACTCATGGCATCAGTAGCAATCTCCTTGATATTGTATTTGTCTGCAAATTTCTGAGCTGCTTCTGGTTGTGTGTCTACAGAAAGTGCAATTTCAACTCCAGGAATGGTCTGTAAACCCCGAGCGTGATAATCAGCAATATATCCGGTACCAATAATGGCGACTTTAACATTTTTCATAACAATACTATAAATTATATTTTCAAAATACTGGTAATGAGTCTAGTATCTAATTCAAGCTTCCATGTTTTTCCAAAGTGGAATTCTCAAAAATCAAATTTCAAATAAAACCCAATTTCAAAATCTCAAATACCAAGTGTCATTCCTAATTCAATTGCAATTTTTCTGGTTGGAATATTTTTTGATATTTTATTTGAGTTTAGGGTATTGTTTTTTGTAATTTCTATCGAGTTCTGATTGTTAAACCTCACTGTTTGAATTTTTCCTATACATTGGTTTAATTAAAGAAGCTCATCAACATTGTCTCTTATTTTTATAATTGCCCGGGCGATTTCTTCCATGTCAGCCTTGCTCCCCATCAATACTTTATGGTGAATGCAGACTGATTCTTCAGCAAATATTCTTTCGCAAACAGGCAAATTAAACCTGGAAGGGTCAATGTCACTCCAATATTGTTCATTTAGTTTGTAACGTGATGGTTTTGTTAAAGGAACATACAGAGAACAATTATTTAATGGTTCATAGCTACTATCCACACCAATGCCAATTTCACTTTCAAGAGCTTTCCTGAATTTCTCAATGGGAAGACCCTTAAATTCATCCTTGTTATACCTGAAAGCAAAGTTAAAATAAGCTTCTTTTGTCTCTCTTTCATCACGTCGCATGGGTAGAACTCCGGGAATATCAGCCAGGAGTATATTTAGATATATCCCGTTATTATCCCGGTTTTGATTCTGCTCAGGTAATCTTTTTAATCCCTCCACAAGAATTGCGGCCTGAAATTCTGTGATTCTGTAATTTCCTGATTGGATAAAGTTTCCATCATCACTATAAACGCCAGCCCCCTTGTCGGTGTCAGCATATTCGTTTCCTTCCGGCCTCCTACCACAGTTCCTTAAAGCATCTAGTTTTTCAGCAAGTTTTGGGTTATTGGTCGTCATTACACCACCTTCACCCGCTGTCAGGTGTTTCGATAACTGGAAGCTAAAACTGCCAATATCACCAATTGTACCAGCTTTCTTACCATTCCACTCCCCACCGTGTTTATGAGCACAATCTTCTAAGACATAGAGATTGTGTTTTTTCGCAATTTCTAATATTGCATCCATATCAGCAAAACTACCATACAGATGTACCGGTACGATTGCTTTTGTTTTTGGTGTGATTGCTTTTTCAATCTCTTTTGGATCAATGCACCAGGTATCTTCACAAACATCTACCAAAATGGGAACGGCATTCACATCTATTATTGTAGCTGCAGTTGCCTGCCAGGTTAGACCAGGTAGGATAACCTCATCGCCATAACCAATTCCCAGTGCCTCCAAAGCCAATTGAAGTGTAATTGTTCCATTGGCAGCTGAAATAGCATATTTTGCACCAGTGTATTCTGAAAACATTTTGTTGAATTCTACTTCTTTTGGGCCATTGTACGACCATAGACCACTATTCAGGACCTCTAAAAGAGCTATTTCTTCCTTCTTGTCCCAAACCGGCCAGGCTGGCCATGGTTTTGATTTTGAATCCCTGACAGGAGTTCCACCCTTAATTGCTAATTGTGTCATTTTTAACTCAATTTAAGTTCTTTATATTTAATATTCCATCCGCTTATTTTCAACATTGGATTGTCATCTACCAGGTATTTCTTTGGAATGGAAAGCTTAATCATTTTTGTTTCACCCGGAAGCAGGCTAAAGTAATTGTCATCCCAGAATACGGGTACAATAGACTGTCCAGTTTTTTCTCCAGAAATGTTCAGGTCAATGAAAAATGCGATATGGCGTTCAGAATTAGTGATGTTGAAAACAACTTCACTATTTTCACTCTTATCTTGAATGGTATAGCTTGTCTTTAAAGAAACTGGTTCCAGTTTATGAAGTTCTTTGTAATCAGCATATTCCTTTGTAGGTGTATGAAAAGGCCAATCTTCAAACTCAAAATCATAGTCCAATACATCTTTCCTGGTTGATAACCAGTAGAAATTATTTCCCACCTCTTTGTTATTCTGGTCATACAACCTCAAGTCAAGGAAGTAGGTTGTAGTAATATCTTTCAAATCTGGAAGATTAAAGATATGTGAGCTTGATTCAGCTTTGCATGAAATCTCAATATTCTCACTGAATACCTCTTTTGAATTTATGTCGAATACTTTAATCTGTGCTCGATGGTTGAATACATCGGAAAAATGGTCGTTGACAAGGTAAATACCCTCATCACCATAATGATACAAAAGATGCAATGGTTCGCAGGCTTTTTTTGCAGCATAAAACGCACCGTTTGGTTTAAGGTAAGCATCATATAATTGCCAGCACATTCTTGGCCAGGCTGAATTAAGCATCCATTGGACGATGCCGGTAGCTATCGATTTATTCACCTGGAAAGCCTCGAACATAGGCCTCATAAGTTCATAATTCAAAATTTGTGCTTTAAAGGCGAAATCATCCACTCCAGTGGCAATTCCAAATCGCTCATTGATTGCTTTAATGATCCGGTCTAGGCTTTTAAAATCATTTAACCCACAATGATATTCCCAAACCTCATCAACTGGCCACAAATGATCATTTGGAATCATTTTCTTAATACTTTCAAGGGGAGGTACATTTGCACCAGGACAGGTTTCTGTATTAAAACCGTATGCTCCACCCAAATGTTTATTGGTATACCAGTAAACGGGAGGTGTATAAGCATAAGGTCCCAACATTTTCATGCCTGATGAACCACTGATTTCGCTAATGATTTCAGATTCCGTAATGATCCCCTGATCGCTCCCAACACCGCCTGTAGAATTCAGGTAGGGGCGTGTAGTATCGTATTTTTTAAATGATTCTATATATTTTCTTTCCAAATCAGGATGTGGCATCATATCACTTCCTACACTCCATGTGAAAATGCTTGGGTGATAGCGCAACCATGTAATTTGATCTTCCCAGGACTGAGCCATCAACTCAATTTCGTCTGGTTCAATTATTCCTCCATACTTTGGATCAATTGGCTTTCCGAGATATTGTTCATGCTCCCAATGGCAACTCCAGCCAGCCATAATTAAAATTCCATTTTGATCACAAAGGTCGTATAGTTTATGATCCTTTCCCCAGAAACCTTCAAGACGAATGCAATTCAGATTCATGTGTTTAACGTAGGCAATCTGGTTTTCAATAAACTCTTCGGTATCCTGAAGAAATAAATCATCTGTCCAACCAGCACCTTTAATCAGGACATTCTTACCATTTATTATAAAACCACGATGTCCATCTTCGTTCATATAATCTCCCACTTCCCGAATACCGAATTCCAGGTTTTTTGAATCGGAAGGCTCACCATTTATTTCAAAGGATAAATCGAGTTCATATAGTTTAGGGTCACCCAGGTTGTTTGGCCACCATAAATCTGGATTAATAATTTTTAATTCGGGGAAGTCATTTACAGTAAATTCTTCAGTCAAAGTACTATTTCCATAGACTAATACAGTTTTTTCAATAGAAATTGAACCACAATAACATTTTAATACCCCTGAAATAGTATCGCTCGAATGATTACAAAGTTCAGCTGATATATTTAGTTTCGCACTCTTAAGTGTTTTGAGATCTACTTTCGTTTCTACAAAGGGTTTATCGATTGAAACTCCATTGTTAAAATGAAGACTTACATTCCGAAAGATACCCATATTGTTATCTGGCGGATACTGATTCCAGTCAACATATCCAATGGAGAAATCTCCAGGCCTGGGAGGGATAACTTCTACAGCCAGGATATTCTTTCCTACAGAAACTTTATCAGAAATATCAAATCTTGTACGTCGAAATGCCCCATTAATATCCTTGGTGTTTGCTATCAGTGATCCGTTAAGCCAGACATTTGCTTTGTAATTAATGCCATCAAAACCCAGTAAGCAGGTTTTATTTGCCAGCTCATGAGAAAGATTAAATTCGGTACAGTACCACCAGGAAACTTTGAATTTTTTA
The DNA here is from genome assembly GCA_033791445.1 of Bacteroidales bacterium. GTDB lineage: Bacteria > Bacteroidota > Bacteroidia > Bacteroidales > VadinHA17 > JANTGF01. The sequence continues at coordinate 6,351 of JASJGS010000264.1, forward strand.
GCTGGAATTTTCTCCATATTCTTTCCGAAATATGGATCTTTATATACCTCATTCTTTACCAGAGTGGCTAAAACTGTGGATGGAACCTGTGCAGGGTACCAATCATTTGATAGGTCGATTTCTGAAGAAATCTCAACCCCGGTATTGTTTATCTTTTCAGAGGATTGAAGCCTCCAATTGTCTCTAAGTTTTAATATGTTTATTGTGTCCATTCTTAAAAATGAAGTATTGATGAGCTATGAAATCTTCCCGAATGAATAATTTAAAGGAGCAAGCTTAACTTACTCTTTCAAGTTAAGTGATTTAATCGTTTTTCTCGATTTAAACATCATTCCACCACCTATCAAACACAAAACCAGTCCTGCTGCGAGGTCTGTCATCATTTGTACAAAGGTGTCGGTAAATATCATGGCAAATACAACTATTACTCCAAAGAATGAAATAAATAATCCTAGAGCAAAATTTATTTGAGCTGTTTTAAGCTTACCGCGATTTTCTATTGTATCCATGTTTTTCAAAAAAAAGTTAGAAAACGGAATATGTGATGAATAATAAAGACAATACACCTATGGCCCATAATTTCAGGTTGTTCCACCAATGCCTGTCTTTTTTTTCAACTCCCTCAAATACATAATCATTAGGAAGTAGAAGTACTAATATTGCAATCAAAACGAATAAAATTAAGAATATCCATCTGGCTGTTTCGACTGATACGTCTGAAAGAAAATTAAAGTTAAGCATCTTTTACCTCCAATAGATTATAGTTATATCAATTAATTGCTATTTGTTTTCGTTAATGACAATTTGTAGATCAATCCATCCAGCTGGCTTGCAGGGTAGGGCTTAGTGAAAAAGCTTACTACTACAGTCACAATAAAACCAACCACGAATGACCACCAGGATACATAAAGGAAGGGATCTTCAATGGTGAAGAAACTACTTTTAAATGTATTCATGATAATAGCAGAACCAATGCCAATAATTAGTCCGGCCAAACCACCCCATTGTGTGGTCCTTTTTGAGAAAATACCTAACAATAGAATAGCAAATAAAGGTCCCTGGAAATATGACAGGAAAGTTTGAATAGCTACATAAATGCCAGGATATCTACTGCTAATGGGAGAGGTAGCAACACCCACAATCAGTAAGACCAGGGTGGTTATCTTACCTACACGTAAATAATGTTTGTCATCAGCTCCTTTTTTAATATAGGGTTCATATATATCCTTTGTGAAAAGAGTAGCCGTTGAATTTAACAATGAATCCACACTTGACATCAGTCCGGCAAAGAAGGCTGAAAACATAAGCCCAATGAGACCTGGAGGAAGAATACTTTTGATCATCATAGGCAAAGCCTGGTCACCATCTTCCAGACCAGGATGCTGTAAAATAGCCATTAGACCCGGAAACAAAACAAGGATTGGAATCAGCATTTTTAAAGCCGAACCAAAAATCATACTTGCTTTTGCATGCCATTCATTTTTTGCCGTTAGACAGCGCTGTACAATTGCCTGGTTGCCTATCATGTAAGCGTTTGCCATAACAAAAGTCAGTCCGAATAGAATTCCTGTCCACGGGAAAGGTGTTTTTGTCGTGGATGGCTGGATTAAATCAAAGTGCTGTTCATACTCCGGGCCCATAGAAGTTATCCTGGATACCATTTCATCCCAACCACCTACTGCATGGAAGGCAAGGAAGACCAGTGTAAAACCACCTACAAACATGATAACAAGTTGAACAACATCCGTCATTACTACTGCAGTGATACCTCCAAAATAGGTGTATATACCTACCACGCCAGCTGTTATTAATATTGAAAGCCAAACAGGCCAACCCATTAATACATTTAATAGTACAGCACTTGCCCAAAAAAGAACACCTAAATCAACAGCAAAGAATATGATCCAGGTAAGTGAAGCAAGGGTACGCACTGTGGAGTTATACCTTCTACCCAGATATTCCGGGATTGTATACATACCACCTCTCCAGAAATACGGTATAAATATAAATGCAGCCAGCAGCATGGCTGGCACCGATCCAATCCAATCGAAATTTCCTACAGAAATTCCATATCGATAGGCCTGGCCAGAAACTCCCACAAAGTCCATGGCTCCAATATCTGAAACCACAATGGACATACCAATAGCCCAGAATGGAAGACTTCTACCACCCAGAAAATAATCTTCTGAACTATCAACAAATTTTTTGAAATAGTAGCCTAGCATTAAGATACCAAGAATGTAGGCTATAACAATGAAATAATCTATTCCAGCAAGCATATCTAAGTCTCCTTTTTGGTTATTTAATTCGTTGCTTGATTAAAAAGTTCTCAGGTCTGCTAAGACACATTTTGTAATAATTTAAACATTCCCTTAACAATAATACAAATAAATGAGAACTTATTAAATCTGGCTTCGGCTATTTTATTCAATTTGCATTATATTTTAACGTGACATTGATGGGGGAATATCTTCCGGTTTACTTCCCCAGGATTTATTCGGTTCTGGTCCCATTTCAAAAATTAGGCTCCCTCCGTTTACTATATCCGAATGATTAATCCAGGTTTTAGTATAGGGTGATCCATTCAATGTGGCAGACTGAATGTATTTATTCAAAGTCGAATTATTATTTGCTTTGATAATGAACTCCCCTTTTTCATAAGGCTCATTTAGCTTCAGGCTAACTTCGTCAAATACCGGGGATCCGATTACATAGATATTTTGACCTGGACTGACAGGGTAAATTCCCATTGCACTCAGAACATACCAGGAGGAAAGGGAACCCATATCCTCATTTCCACAAATTCCCCCGGGTCCTGTCCGATATAACTGATCCATAATCAGGCGTACCTTTTCCTGTGTTTTCCAGGGCACTCCAGCATAATTATACATATATGCTACATGGTGTGATGGTTGATTCCCATGCACATATTGTCCAATGGTACCAACAACACCAACGTACTTTGGTGGACTTATCTCTGGACTTATGATAAAAAGTGAATCTAATTTGGAAAGAAATTGTTCATTATTGCCAAAAAGATTAATAAGGCCATTTACATCATGCTGGACTGACCAAATGTACTGCCATGCATTCGATTCCGTAAAATAGCGATTTGGACGTCTTCCAACCAGGAATGGATCGAAACAACCATAGTAGGAGTGATCTCCATTGCGGATAATTTCTGCCGGGGTATCTCCACAAGCTTCCAGCCAGTTTCCATCCAGTTTTTTGGGTCGCATAAAATTTGTACTTCCATCAAATAGATTTTTAAAATAACCAGCCCTATTCATGAAGGTACTGTAGTCATCATCTTTCCCCAATGATTCTGCCATTTGTGCAATACACCAATCATTGTAAGCCAACTCAAGTGTATTCGGAACCGATTCGGTTACTTTGTCTACAGGTACATAGCCAAGGTCTAAATAATAGTTCAAGCCTGATCTCCCTGCTGAAGGGCTTAGCGGAGGAGGTGGAAGTTTTGTGGCTTTTTCCACCATGGAATTATAAATGAACTCCATATCATAATCCCGAAAGCCTTTCATATATGCATCTACTATTATGGGTACCAGGTGATCACCTACCATTCCCTGGCCAAAAACATTTCTATGGTGCTGGGCAGGTAACCAACCGTAATTCTTAGTTTTTGCAACAATCGATTTGATCATATCATTCACATGCTCAGGCTCAACAAGTGTCATCAGCGGATGTTCTGATCGATATGTATCCCAGCAGACAAAGGATGGGAAGAAATCATAATCTTCAGCCGAATGTATTTCTCCATCCATACCAAAATACCTTCCATCCACATCATTGGAAATAACCTGAGCGATCAAGGAATGATAAAGAGCGGTGTAGAAAATTTGTTTTTTATCTTCATCCTGGCCCTTAACCTGAAGTTTTTCAAGCTCATTGTTCCATGTTTCTTTTGCTTCCTTTCTTACTCTGCTAAAGTCCCAATCGGGTATTTCCATTTCCAGATTCATTCTGGCGCCATCAACACTTACGTAAGATAATCCTACTTTAACAAATATCACCTCATTTTGAGTAGTTCTGAAGTTTACGAAAGCACCAATATTGTTCCCTGATTCAGCTGATTTATAAGGAAAAAGAGATGCACTGGATTCAGGGGTTCTGTAATTGCCGTCCCAGGTACCATATGCGGCGAAATCTTTGCTGAATTCGGCCACAAAATACACTGTGGCCTCTTCTGCTATTTTGTATCCCTGAATCATGTTGTTATTTAAAAATTCGAGATGAGATTTTTCTGCTGGCGGTTTTCCAATTATATGCCCCAGGTCAATTAAGATATGTGCATCTTCTGATTTTGGGAAGGTATATTTATGCATTCCAGCCCTTTTTGATACAGTCAACTCGGCCTGAATGTTATAGTCTTTAAGATGGACAGAATAATAACCGGGTGAAGCTGTTTCGTCAGCATGATCAAATCTTGACCTATAACCTTCATCCGGATTTTCCCTTGAGCCAGGTGTGGTCTGCAATTTTTGATTGACTGTAGGCATAATTAAAATATCCCCTTTGGCAACCATTCCAACCCCACTGTAATGGGTGTGACTGAAGCCCATAATTGAGTTGTCGACATATTGATAACCCGCTGCATAGGTCCATCCTTTGTTGTAGGTGTCAGGACTCAGGTGAACCATTCCAAAGGGCAGGCCTGGTCCTGGAAACATGTGGGCAAAGAAATCAGTGCCAATGAAAGGATCAACATAATCAACTGGCCTTTTTTCTTCCACACAGGAAGAAAATGCTAGCATAAAAGAGAGGAAAAGAAAATAGAGTTTAATTTTTCGGAGATTAATTTGAAAGTCTTTTGTACTATTCATATTGAAGGGTTTTTAATTATTTTGTTTCAATGGATGATGGTGGAGCTGCTTCAACAGTACTTCCCCATAATTTATTTGGATAAGGACCCATTTCTAGCTCAAGCTTGCTCCCCTTAAGTATATCTTCATGTGTAAACCATGGTCGGTCTAGTACCTCTCCGTTTAGTTTCGCTGATTGGATATATTTATTCACTTTTGAGCAATTATTAGCAACAATGGTAAAGGCTTTGCCATTGTCAAGTTGAATCTTAATTTCCTCAAATAGAGGACTTCCAATATTATATATGGGTAGGCCAGGAGTAACAGGGTAAAATCCCAGAGATGAAAAAACAACAAAGGCGGTCATACCGCCACCATCTTCATCACCAGGTATTCCAAAGATATTGTCCTGAAACCATACATCAAGTAAGAATCGTATCCTTTTTTGGGTTTTCCAAGGCTCTCCTGCATAATTATACAAATAGGGTATATGGAAGCTGGGTTCATTTCCCATGGAAAATTGTCCAACCATTCCAGTTGCATCAGGGAATTTGGCCCAATACTGGTATTTCGTTCTTCCAAGATCTTCCCGAAACAGTTGGTCGAGGTTTTCTGTGAATTCTTTGGGCCCGCCCATAAGATCGATTAAACCATGAATATCATGCTGTGCTTGCCAGGCATATGTATAACCATTGTTTTCATCATAATAATCACGACCTCCGGGACCTCCATCAAATTTGGGATCTATTTCAATCCATTCTCCCCGGTAATTTTTCGGCCAAAATAGCTTTTCCTCGGAATTGTATAAATTCCTGTAATTTGCTGCTTCGTTTATGAAAAACTCAAAATCTTGTTGTTTCCCCAATTCTTTGGCCATTTCAGCAAGGGCCCAGTCATCATAACTGTGAGCAAGGGTTATTGCAACACTCTGACGTTTTTCAAAGCTATGGACCTCTTTTACAGTTTCCTCTTCTCCAGGAGAGAGAGCAGGAAAATATCCATTTTCACGATAGAAGAAATCCAGTTCTGTCTTTTGTCCGTTGCGCCAGGGCAGCATAGTGGCATCAGTGGCATTTTTCTTTATTCCCTCGTATGCTTTTTCAATATCAAAATCACGGATGCCTTTTCTATATGCATCAAGGAACACAATAGTTGAGTGGAAACCATGCATGGCCGGATTATCCATCTGGAGCAAAGGAAATTGAGGCATCCAGCCAGACTGAACATACATATCCACATAAGAATGTAACATATCTGCTTCGTCACCTGGGTCCAACAACATGCGCAAAGGATGCTGGGCAAGATAGGTGTCCCAAACCCAGTCATCTACATAGAATTTGCGTTGGCTGTCATGGATTTGATGATCGTATGAACTATAATATCTACCATTCTCATTAATATCAATCATTCGCTCGTAGCAGCGGTAAAGTGATGTATAAAGAGTTCGACGTTGCGCTTCCGTTCCCCCCTTTACTTCGATCCGGTTAAGTTTGGTGGACCAGGCTTTTTTACCCTGTTCTTTTAAAGCATCGAAGTTCCATTCAGGATTTTCATTCGCTAAATTTACTTTTGCTTGCTCAGCGCTAATAACCGAAAGAGCGTATTTGAATTCTACTATATATTCATCATTGGCAGGGAATTCAAAAAGAGTGAC
>JASJGS010000265.1:0-12531 GCA_033791445.1 Bacteroidales bacterium
TCTCCATTCATTTATTTATTTTACAAAACTCAATACTAGGATTAAAGTTGAAATTGTTGTCAACACGAGGGTCATTGTTGGAATATTTATTCTAAAGGTTTTGCTCTTAATAGGTTCAATATAAACAATGTCATTGGGCAACAGAAAAAAGGCTTCAGAGCTAAGAATACTTTTATCTGTTAAGTCAATTCTGAATGTTTTCGTTTCGCTTTTCGTAGGCCGAATCACAAGCACTAATTTTCTGTCTCCAAAATCAGTTATATCGCCAGCCTTGCTAATTGCCTCAAGTACAGTTATCTGGTTATTATAATTCATATATATACCTGGTTTTCTAACTTCACCTAATACAGAAAACTTAAAGCTAATTAGCTTTACAATAACTGTTGAATTTCTTATGGATTCATTAACTCTATTATATATTACTTCCTGAGCTTCTTCAATTGTTCTACCAATAACATTTATTTTTCCTAAAGATGGCACATCAACATAGCCTGAATCACTTACTGAGTAACCATATAAAAAGAGACTAATTTCATTCTGAAACATATTCTGCCCGCTCTGCGACTGAAATGTATTAATTTGCATGTCAACTTGTTCGCTTAAACTTACAACCCTAATATAAAGGATATCGTTATTCTGAATTCGATATTCTATAGGTTCTTTATAATACACGGTTCCAGAAGGAAGAGAATCAACGTTTTGGAGGTATGTCAATTGCTTTTTCGTTGTGCAGGAGGAAACTACAATCACTAGTATTAAAAAAGTAATTCCTGAAAGATTTTTCAGCATATATATGAATTATTTTAGCAAATGTACAAATTTAATATTGTTGTACTTTTATTAAGAATAAAATGTATATAATTCTCGTTTTATTCATTAAAACACAAGTTATATTGTTCTAAAATTAAATTTTTCTTAAATTTCAGTATTAATATAGTAGTATGAGCCTTGATTACGATTTTTTTTCTATTAGTCCTGAATTAACTACTCCCCAGAAAGGTAAAGTATTAATTTCTGAGCCATTTATAGGGGATCAGTATTTTAAGCGATCGGTTGTTCTATTAACAGAACATAGTAAAGAGGGGAGTGTGGGTTTTGTGCTAAATAAGCCTGTGGATATTAAGGTAAAGGAGGTTATAAAAGGTTTCCCCAACATTGAAGCTGTTGTGTCAATGGGAGGACCTGTAGGAACTGATACAATTCATTATTTGCATACTTTAGGAGAAATTATTCCAGACAGTGTCCATGTATTTGAAGATCTATACTGGGGTGGAAATTTTGAAACAGTTAAAGATATGCTTGAAACGGGCTTAATAAGTGACCATAAAATTAGATTTTTTGTTGGATATTCCGGTTGGGGCCCAAAACAACTGGAACGGGAAATTTCTGAAGATTCATGGGTTATTACTCAAATTCCTCCAATAAGGATAATGGAAAACAGGAGTTCTGATAGCTGGAAAGAAGCTCTTGTCCAACTGGGAAAAAAATACAAATTGTGGGCAAACTTTCCTGATAATCCAGATCTTAACTAAAAAGGTTGTTTTATTAATTGTTCCTTAGAAAATATTTAACTGATCCAGGAATACCCTAAATAGCCCAATATTTATGAATAAAGGGTATATGAATCCAAAAATGGAGCCAGCAAAATGTGCATCATGATTAATATTGTCTTTATTACGTTTTGACATATAATGGGAATAAATCAGGTATAAAGCGCCAAAAACTATACCTGGAATTGGAATGAAATAAAGGTACAGAATGTTCAATGGCCCGAAAAAAATGCAAGCAAATACCACTGCAGAAACACCTCCTGAGGCTCCAACAGAATTATACCATGAGTCATTTTTATGCTTGATTATGGATGGTATCGACGAAACTATAATACCTCCTAAGAACAGGAAAATATAGTTAAGTTGAGGGTAGCGTAAATATTCCAATTCTTTTAATTGATTGAAATATCCTTCAATAGCTTTACCAAAGGAAAATAAGACAAACATATTCACAATTAAATGCATCCAATCAGCATGAATGAACCCATGACTTATTATTCTGTAATACTGTTTTTTATGGATAAATTTCCCAGGATTTAGCAATAACATTGAAAATAATCTATTACTTCGAAATGAAGCAATCGATATAACTGAAATAATGGCAATCAGGATAATAGTCATTGCTAATGCAAAATCATGTAAATGAGCTCTTTAAGCATATCTCCCTCTGACATGCTGATATTCCCAATACCTTTGGACTTTAGATCGTACTTCCTTAACAATGAAATAATAGAAGATAGTTTTGCTGGTGAATAGTTACTGGCAGCCACCTTATATTCTTGTACAAAGTATGGGGCGACCTTAAGCTTCGATGCCAGATTACTTTGTGACTTATCCTTTACAAAGTGATAGGTAAGTACTTTACTAAAATAGAAATATAATGAGGATAGAGTAAGTGTAATTGGATTATCCTTTGGATTTTTACCAAAATAATTGATAATTCGGTTTGATTTTACTATCTCTTTCTTTCCTAGTGCTTTATGGAGTTCGAAATTGTTGAAATCTTTACTGATCCCAATGTTACGCTCAACGATTTCTGCTGTTATTCTGTTATTGCCTTTTGGAAGTACAATTATTAGTTTCTCCAATTCATTGACAATCTTACTTAGATCATTTCCAAGAAAATCTGTTAGAATCATTCCAATTCCTGGGTCTATTTCAATATCTCTTTTATCCAAATATTGACGAATCCAACCTGGTATTTTATCATCGTACAACTTCTTAGATTCAAAAAAAACTGTATCCTGTTTAAGGGCTTTAAAGAATTTGGTTCTTTTATCAATGTTCTTATACTTATAATTGATAACCAGGATAGTGGATTTCAGCGGGTTTGATATATAATGAATCAGTGTATCAATTTGTTTAATACTTTGGGCCTCTTTTAGAACTACAACCTGGTGGTTAGACATCATAGAATATCTCTTAGCGGTATTAATAACAGTACCGATATCCGTGTCTCTGCCATATAATATTGTTTGATTAAAGGTCCTTTCTGATTCTGTTAATACACTCTTTTCTATGTAATCAGTAATTTTATCAATATAGTATGGCTCCTCTCCGGTGAGAAAATATACCGTGTGATAAATTTTATTTTCTAAATCAGAAATTATCTGCTCGTAGGTCATCAATACTAAAACTTTAAATGTTTCACTGACGATCCTAATTTTTTAAGTTGCTCAAAAGTTTCAACTCCAATTTTAATATGATCTTCAACAAATTTGTCAGTTATTTTTTTATCGCTTTCAGCTGTTTTAATACCAGTAGATATCATTGGTTGGTCAGATACGAGTAGTAACGCTCCAGTGGGAATTTCATTTGCAAATCCAACAGTGAAAATTGTGGCTGTTTCCATATCTATAGCCATAGCCCTTGTTTTTCTAAGGTATTTCTTAAACCGTTCATCATACTCCCAAACTCTTCTGTTTGTAGTATAGACTGTTCCAGTCCAATAGTCTCTGTTATAATTAGCAATTGAGTCTGAAACAACTTTTTGTAAATTAAATGAAGGTAGAGCAGGTACCTCAGGTGGAAGATAATCATTGGATGTACCATCACTTCTAATGGCTGCAATAGGTAAAATTAAATCTCCAAGTTTGTTTTTCGGTTTTAATCCTCCACATTTGCCAAGAAATAATACAGCTTTGGGTTTTATGGCACCCAAAAGATCCATAATTGTTGCAGCATTTGGACTCCCCATTCCAAAATCAATAATAGTTATATCATTGGACGTTGCATTTGGCATATTTGTATCTTTTCCATGAATCGGAATTTTTTGCCATTTGGCAAAAAGTTGAACATATTGAAAGAAGTTGGTAAGGATAATATAATTACCAAAACCATCCAATTCCTTCCCTGTGTACCTTGGAAGCCAATTCTTTACAATTTCCTCTTTTGTTCTCATCTATGCATAAGTATTAATATTTGTTACTTTTGCTAAGATACTAAAATTGCAAGTGATTAAATGATTAAGTTAAACTTACCAGAATATTCTTTCAGGCTGTCTAATAGAGGTGATCAGGTATTAATTTTTGATCCCTTCAGGAAAAAGCAGGTAGTCCTTACACCAGAAGAGTGGGTAAGGCAGAATTTTTTACAATTCCTTATAAAAGAAAAACATTATCCAGAATCCCTTATTAAGGTGGAAATGGGCTTAAAGCTGAATAAGTTATTAAGAAGGAGCGATATTGTAGTATTTGACAAACTTGGGAAACCATTTTTAATGGTTGAATGTAAAGCTCCAAATGTGAAGATTTCGCAAAAAGTGTTTGATCAAATTGCCAGGTACAATTTGACTTTGAAAGTGGACTACTTAATAGTTACCAATGGGCTGGAACATTTTTGCTGTAAATTGAATTTTTCCGAGGGTTCATACAGCTTTCTTCAGGAAATCCCTGCCTATACAGAAATTGTTGACTTGTCAGGTTCTGATAAGCTGTAAAAATATTTCATCGACCCAGTTTCCATTTCTATTTGACCATTCTTTTTTATGTCCGCTTACTTGAAAACCATGTTTTTGAAATAAGTGTAAACTGACCTGATTATCGCTCGAAATATTGCAATAAATTTGGTGCAACTGAAGAACCTCAAAACTATAATTAATTATTAAGGTTAAGGCATCAGATGCATATCCTTTGTTTCTGTTTTCTGTTTCTTTAATTAAGATACCAATTCCAGCCCTTTTATGCATAGGATCAAAGTCAAAAAGGTCAATCGTTCCGATAGGGATCCTATTTTCATCAGAAATATGGTCGATTATCCATCGCACCTGTTTCGTTTGATAAATATCAAGACTGGCATCCTGAATGAATTGTTCAATTGTATGCTTTGAAAAAGGAACAAGTGTATTACTGACGGTCCATAAAGAGGGGTCATTTTCCCATTTATAAAGCAGGTTTATATCCTCCGGCTCAGGTGCTCTTAATTGAATATTATTCTTTCTTAATATTTTCGATGTTTTCACCCAATAATTCTTATTTAGTTAATTCCTTATTGCCAAGAGAGCTTCCTAGAGAATATCTAAAATAGTTATTTTTTTCTTTTCGTTTCCCAATATTCTAAATATTGATATTATTTTTCTGATCCAGCTATATTTTTGACGCTGCTATTTGCCTGGATCAATGTGCTGGTATCTCATACCTGGATACCTCAGGATTCAATTTCAAATGTATGATTACCAATGGTTTTGGGTAATTTTTCAATAATTTAAAAAAGAAAAATGAATCACGCAAATGTATATTAATCAATGGAAATGATCAATGCATCTATGTGGAATATTAAAAAGGACAGGTAGGAATCTTATTTTTCTTCTTTAAATTGAAGGTCAAAGTTACCAGTTTTGCTTGTATAGGTAAGTTTACCAGTTTTTTTGTCGTAGAATATAGTACCTATAATTTGCTGAGATGCTTTTTCTATTATCTGAATATTAAAATTGTGATCAAGATTAAGGACTTGATCATGCATGTTAATACTTTTCTTAATAGCTGATAATTGTGTATTTTCATTAGGGAATATCTCAACCCTATAAATGTCTTTTTTACCATGGCCACCATGGAGAATTTTTGATGTATATCCAATAATACCATTTCCAATGGGAACATAAAATAAATCGTCACTGGTTGTATTTACAGGATATCCTATATTAATCGGATCTCCGGGTATACCATTTTCATCAATAAATGAATAAAAAATATCAAATCCACCCATGTTATAGTGGCCCTGGGAGCTGAAAAATAATAATCCATTATCTATAGAAATGAATGGAGTTTCTTCGTTGAACTCTGTATTAATTACTTCACCTAAATTTTGAGCAGGTCCCCAGTCACCATTGCCAGTCCGATTGGATGTGTATATATCATATTCACCATAACCACCTTTACGGTTACTGGTAAAATACAATGTTTCATTATCAGAGGATAAGGAAGCATGCGATTCTCCAAAATCAGAATTAATTTGCTGATTAAGTTTTTCCATCTTCAACCAACGGGTTCCATCGTGTCTACTAACATAAATGTCTCTATCGTCATCAATGCCTTTCACAAGATAAAGTTCTTTACCACTCGTGCTAAGAGATGTTGGAACAACATCGCCATCTGATTCAATTTGTGGGGTAATATTTTCAGGATCTGACCAAACCCCATTAATCTTGTTTGACTGAAGAATTGCGTTATAAAATTTTTGTTCCGACATGAAAATAATCGTAGATTCATCAGAAGATATTACCGGGTTATAATCGGCTCCACTTGTATTAACCGGAGTGCCAATATTGATTAATTTGGCATCGATAGGAATATCTTTAATAATCTTGGCTTTTTCACATGACTTTATCTCATTCTCTAAAACATTCAGATTGAATTTGCTTTCAAAATCGGGTACATTCTTGAAGTTGTCATAGGCTTCCAGCGCTTTATCTAGCTCATTATGAATCCTATAGGCGTTGCCCAGGTAATAGTAGGTATACTCTGGCGCTTTGGTTTCTTTTACAGATTTCTTTTTATATTTTGGGGTGGTATTCTTAATAGCTTCTTCAAAATAAGGAATTGCAAGAGGTTCTGATCCCGGTATATTGAGGTAGCAAATTCCAATCTTATATTGGATATTTTCATTCATCTGATCAGTTTCATTTAGCTTGAGAAAATGAAATACTGCTTCAGTATAGTCTTCCCTGTAGAAGAAAAAGTTACCATCTGCAAGTGCTTCGACTGATGATTCCTGAGAGAAGGAAATATTGGTCAGCAATAATAATTGAACAATGAATAATATTGGTTTTATTATTTTCATTTTTCTTAATGTTAAACAATAAAAATACACCCTTGAGGTATTTTTAACTACAAAGATTTACAATTTGCGTATGGCTAAACAACGATACTATTTATTTCTTGTACTGAAAAAATATGGATCAGGTTTCAATTTTTACAAATTTCCTTCTTTTGGGGGTAAATCTTTGAATATAATATTATCAGATCCAGGTCCGGAAAACAAAAATGTTACACGACGATTTAGCCTTCTGCCATTCGGATTATCTATTCCATTATCTTCATTTTTTGCTATTGGATTGCTTGCACCCAAACCAGCAATTTCTATCCTTTTTTCAGAAATATTATGACTCATCAGGTAGTTTTTTACAGAATTTGCCCTATTATGAGAAAGCTGTTGATTGTATGGAATAGAACCCCTGGAATCAGTGTATCCAGTTATTTTCATCATAACAGAAGGATAATACTCCATAGCCCTAATGATTTTATTAAGAATATTTATGGAATTTTTTTCAGGCAAAGTCTGATCTGTTTCAAAATATACAGGATTAATATAGAATTTTGTTAATTCTGGCGTCGTATTGAATAATTTCATTTCAATTGTAACCTGGGCGCTTTCAATACTTTCATCTGCATTAAAAGTAACAGGCTCGGAATTAATACCCTCGCCAGTTGCCTTTATAATATATTTTCCTGGTGGAACGATGAAAGTTAGATCCTTCTGATTGGTTGGTATTGTTTTTCTTTCAATTTGTACACCTTCACTATTAATAATCTCAATATCGATGGTTTTTGTACTATTGTCTATGCTATTCTCAAAAGTTAAAAGAACATGAACTGTGTCCTCCATAGGTATCGAAATGTCAGTATAGAAATTTCCGACTAATAAAATCGATTTACGTTCTTCTGGTTTCTTATTGAGACGAGAAACAATTCCTAAAGTGTCAATGCTGACTGGAACAAAGAATAAATCATCATCTCCAGTATTTAATGGGTTCCCAATATTTATTGGATCTGACCAGGTATCTACATTATTTAAATCAGAGAATTGAATGTCATATCCACCCATAGTACTGTGGCCTTCTGAGCTGAAATATAATTTTTTCCCATCTCTTGAAAAGAAGGGGGTGTTTTCATTGTAAGGAGTATTGATGTTGGAGCTTAGGTTTTCTGCCGGGCCCCAATCTCCTGCCTGATCTTTTACTGACTTATAGATGTCAAATCCTCCATGTCCACCCTTTCTATTGCTTACAAAATAGATAGATGTATTGTTTTCTTTTAAAACTGCATGCATTTCGTCATGCATGCTATTAATATGGCTATTTAAAGGAGTAGCTTTTGTCCATCGTTCTCCTGAAAAGTTACATTTAAATAAATCATAATCATCAATATTCTTGTGTGATAGGAAAAGAACTGTGCCATCATGAGATAGGGATGAAACAAAAAAAGTTCCATCGGATTCAACTTCCATTGTTATATTTCTTGGAAAGGACCAAATACCGCTTAATTTACTTGCAAAATAAATTGCATTGTAGTGTTGTCGTTTTACGTTGAAGCAGATTGAATTTCCATCACCAGATATAGCTGCATTAAATGATGATCCATCCATGGAAATGCCTTGAAAAGAAATCATGTTAAGATCGGAGGAAGACTTTATCATCTCCATTGCATACTTGCAGCTTGTAATATTATAGTCAACGAGGGTACTTTTTTTACTGTTGTTGTTAATTATTTCTTTATAAACCAGATACGTCTTCAGTGCTTTTTCAAACTCATTATTTGCCTGGTATGCTTGACCAAGAAACATAATAGACTCAATGGGTACTCTTGTCTCTGAATATGGAGTTTCTCTTTTGAATTTATACCTTTCTGATGCTGACTCAATCGCTTTCTCAAAGAAAGGAATGGCTTTATATTTGAGCCCTGAAATATTAAGATATGTATAACCTGTTTTGAATTGGATATTCCCGTTGGTCTTCCCATTGTTAAGAAGCTTCAGGTATAGAGGCAGGGCCTCTTCAAACTGGTTGTTTTGCTGGAAGTATTCAGCGTTGTAATATGCCTGCTCTAATTCATCTGATTGCTGACCAAAACCCAAAAGAGGAAACAATACCAAGGCAATAACCAAGCAAATTCTATACAAAACTGTATGGATTTAGATTATGAAAATGTAATGAATAAGGCCAAAATTAAATTGCTTATTCTTTCGCTTTAAGAGAAGCAGGAATAATAACTTTTTCTTTTACAACAATTTTATCCCCGCCTGAAATTCCTTGGAACTCTACTCTTCTGTTAAATTCCCTTCCTTCAGGAGAATCTGATCCGTCGCTATTTTCATTAATGGCAATAAAATTTGTTTCACCGTATTCTTTGGCTGTAACTCTGTCTTTATCTATTCCTTGTTTTACCATATATTTTACGACAGATTTAGCCCTTTTTAGTGAAAGGGTCTTGTTATATGAATCTGATCCTTTTGAATCAGCAAAACCAGCGACTTCAATTTTCAAATCAGGCATACTTTTCAATACTGAAATAACGGCATCAATTTTCGTTAACTGCTCATTTGTTAGTTTCGCACTAGCAAATTCGAAATAAATATTATTCAATATAATTTTTTCAGGTTCTGGTATTTTGGCCAGGTTTGCATCTAATAAAACTTCTCCCATTGAATAATCATCCGGTACCGTAAAGTTCTTTGTTTGAGTAATATATCCCTCTTTTTGAATACTCATTTTGTAACTACCTGGAACTATGGTAGTAAATGAATAATTACCGTCTGTAGTACTTGTACTCATAGTAACAGGAGAGTTGCTATTTCCTCCGGTAATGGAGACCTGGACCTGGTCATTATCTCCAGGAACCTGCCCGGCTAAATGTGCACTACCTTTAATTTCAACTGGTCTGGGATTTTTGTCAGAAAAAATATTGAGATAATATATGTCCTTACTTCCTCTATTCGGGTCAAAACCTATGGAAGATAAATAACCATTTATTCCCTCATTTCTAGGTAGGAAAAACAAGTCATCATCGGCAGTATTTAAAGGATACCCAATATTTTCAGGTTCACTCCAATTCCCTTCATCACTGAGGTTAGTTTTAAAAATATCAAAACCACCCATTGTTTTATGGCCCTGCGAAGAAAAATACATAATGTCATTATCGCTACAGACAAATGGTGTCTCTTCATTAAACTGACTGTTAACAACAGTGCCCATATTTACTGCTGGACCCCATTCTCCATTGCCATCTTTTTCAGATTTGTAAATGTCAAGACCGCCATATCCATCTGTTTTATTACTGGTAAAGTATAGAGTATTCTCGTCTTTAGACAATGCCGCATGTGATTCCCAGAACTTTGTATTTATGTTTTTTCCAAGCTTCCGTGCTGGTGACCAACTGCCATCTACGATTTTACTTATGTATATGTCGCTATTGAAATTGTCATTTCTTGCAAGAAGCATTGTCTCACCATTATAAGACAATCCAGTTGGGGAATAATCACCATCAGATTCAAGATCAGGAGTAATGTTTACCGGCAAGCCCCATTCTCCACCAACTTTCTTTGCATAAAAGATTGCATTATAAAATTTAAGACTTGAAACATAAACAATTGTTGTTCCATCACCAGATACCACAGCTGCATATTCATTCGAATCAGAATTGATATTATTTCCCAGGTTTTGAGCATCGAAATAAACCGGATCATTCATCAATTTCCTTGCATTTTTGCAGGAAGATATCCCCTGATTTACAAAATTTATATTTACAGTATCAACAGGATCTAATAACTTTAGGTATTCATTATAGTATTCTTCTGCCTCATCCAGTTTGTATTGCAATTGATAGGCATTACCCAAGAAAAAGAATGCATCATTAGGTGCTCTCTCTTCTTTAAAATTACCTTCCTTATAATCAGAGGCAGTATTCAATATTGCTTTATGAAAATATGGGATAGACTCTTGTTTCTGGCCTATAATATTCAGGTAGCAAAGTCCGATTTTATAATTTACATTTGCATTGTCGGGATTTTGCCTGTATACCTCTAAGTAATAAGGCAATGCATCAATATATTCTTCATATGCAAGAAAATATTCTCCGTCTAAAAATGCATCCTTAATTTCTTTTGAATCCTGGGCTGAAACAATAAACGCTGAAAATGTTAAAACCAGTATGAATACTACCTTTTTCATAAGTTTGGAATTTTTCTATTATAGCAAATTTAATAATTTAATTGAAAGAAAGTATATTTGAATTATAAAAATGCCAAAAAGCCGGTGAAAACTTACCGGCTTATTTAATTCGTTTTGTATGTTTAGTTATTCTTCATTTTTCCTCTTCCTTTTTCTGTAGAGCAGGAATATTAAGAAGGTTCCAGTTAGACCCAATAACCAGACACTTATATTTCCACCGGTTCCTAGGCCAGATTTATCTTCTTTGTTTATGTAATCTTTTACACTGGTCATATCAATATTCCGATCAGATATCATGGTTATTAAGGCATTCATCAAATCGGATGAAGAAAAGTTATAATCTGATTTGCTTTTCAGAAGTTTTTGAATGAGATCTTCAATATTCTTAATCTTTTTCTGATTTGAGAGATCATTCAAAGCAGGCTGAAGACCCCCATTGGTGTAGGGTGAAAAGTTAGCAATAAATTCTTCGACATCAGGATTTCCTTCAGCAGCAATTAGGGCAAGCAATACAGCTAATTCTTCTTCAGTATATCCTAAAAGTTCAGCGTTATCACCCAAGAATGAAACAAGCTCATAGGTAGAATAAATCTCTTCCTTTTCAATGTCAAGCTTCTCAAGCGTCTCTTTCAGGTTCCCTTCAGCTTGTACAGTCATGACTTCTTTAAAAGCCTTAACCTCTTCAGTGTCTAAAATTGCTGATGAATCTATAGCAATTTCTTCTATGATCATTTCCTCAACAATGATCTCATCTAGGATTTCCTCAGCCATTTCGTCTTCAAAATCATCCATGGCGATATATATAGGTATTGGAATTAGCAATTCGTTGCTTGCAGTATTTCCGTATTGGTCTGTGAGTGTGAATTTGATTCTTTTGCCTCCTAATTCTGGGTTATAGGTATAGGTATAAAGAGAGTCAGTAATATAAAATTCTTCGGAGGAAATCAAGCTGCTATCCCCAAAGATATCAACTATGAGAATAGACCCAGGTTCAACTTCAAGATCGATTTTAACTGTATCAGAGTCTACATTTATTACACTATCAACAAGTACTAAATTAGCTGAAATATCAATTAAACTTAATGTTGTTTCAGGTACTACAATAATCGTATCGGTGCTGCCTAACGGCAAAGATAAATGTTGTGTAAATGGCTCAAATCCTTGTGAAACAAAATTCAAATCATATTCTCCAGCCTCAATTACAAAATTATATTCTCCAGAATCTGAGGCTTTTAAGGAGTTAATCGTATCATTTTTCTCAGAATCAGTCACATAAATCTGGATTTTTTCTTGAAATCCAACAGGTGTTTGATTTAAGCTAACAATACCACTTACACGGAATTTCCTAGGGTGTTCATCAGAAAATATCTCAAGACTGAAAATATCCATTTTCCCATATCCTGATTCCGCAAAAAGGGAATAATAGGCAAAGTAACCTTCCCTGGCTGGAACATAGAATTTATCATCGTCGGGAGTATTAATAGGATAGCCCATATTTAGAGGTGTGCTCCAATTACCATCATCAAATAGGGAAGAGTA
>JASJGS010000266.1:0-3270 GCA_033791445.1 Bacteroidales bacterium
TACTGTCACCCCTGACCCCGACACCTTCAATTAAGACGCCTTCGTGTAGATTAAATTTTTGTATCAGATTAGCCGGAACGAAAGTATCTTCCGGGCTCGGCTGAAAATTTTTTTCAATTGACCTCAAAAAACCAAATCTCCGATCCAATATTTCCAGATGTCCTTCTACGGATTTCAGCATTTGACTCCTAACGGTAATAATTATTAAAGGGCTGTGGTTGGCACTCGTTCTATGTACTCTATTTGGTTCGCTTTGAAAATGTGCGGGGAATAAATGGATATATAGACTTACTATTTCATGACCTCAATTTTCACACCAATAACACCAGCATCCAATTTAGCAATACTGCTAAATGCTGAACTTGATAAATCTACTACTCGGCCTTTCGCAAAAGGCCCTCTATCATTTATTTTGACAATGACGCTTTTACTATTTTTAGTGTTTGTTACTTTAACTTTTGTTCCGAACGGCAATTTCTTGTGAGCAGCAGTCTTTTTGGCCTTGTCATATAATTCACCACTCGCCGTTTTCTTTGACTGAAATTTCAATGCATAATAAGAAGCCTTTCCTGACTCGGTGTACCCAACCCAATCTGAATCACTCTTCGCAGGAGCGCTACTGCACCCCAGTGCAGTAAAATAGATTAATATACACAAAAACCGCTTCGATATCCTCGACAATTTGTTTCCGTTTCCATTGGCTATTTTCAACCTATTGTCTCCTTTTTGACAATCCATGGGATAACCGGCTGTGAAAAGCAACGAGATTAGTTACTAAAACGAAAAACTTGGAAATACATGTATTTTTAGCATATATCCCTAATTGTCAAGTGTCCACCATCGTCCGACCACAGTCCCAATATGTCTGGCTAAGGCGTTAGGTTGAACAATTTGTTATGTGACGTCTTTAGGCCTCCAAATCCAAAACAGTTCTTCCTTTTAATTTCCCATCAAGCATTAGATCAATATGATCGCTTAATTCAGCAAAAGATATCTCTGTGTAAACGTCCATCAAATTATCGGGTTTCCAGTCTTTGGCTAATTTATTCCAAATAACTTCTCTGTAAGCCATTGGATAATTTTGAGAGTCAATACCGACTAAAGAAACACCTCTCAGAATAAACGGAAATACTGTGAGATTGATTTTTGCTGAAGCGACATTACCACAGCAGGTAACCACACCCATCGGTTGAAGTGATTTGATAATATTATCCAGGATATTTCCACCTACGGTATCTACTCCCCCGGCAAAACTTCCTTTCATCATGGGACGTGTATTTTCTTGTTCGAAATCTTTTCGTGCAATAACTTCGCTTGCTCCGAGTTTGAGCAGAAAATCGTGCTCGTTCTCCTTGCCTGAAATGGCTGCAACATCGAATCCTAATTTCGCGAGAATAGCAACACTCAGTGCTCCTACGCCACCGGTTGCTCCGGAAACTGCAACTTTGCCATGTTCTGGTTTAATATATTCAGTCAGTCGAAAAACAGACATTGCGGCTGTCAAACCCGCTGTTCCAATTATCATCGACTCTTTCATCGACATTTCTTCCGGCAATTTCACTGCCCAATCCGATGGCACTCTAATGTATTGTCCAAATCCTCCGGAGGTATTCATTCCCAGATCATAACTTGTGACTATGACCTTTTCATTTTCAAGAAACTTTTCGGTATCAGAACTAACAACTGTTCCAACAGCATCAATTCCGGGTGTGTGCGGGTATTTTTTTGTTACGCCCTTATTTCCACTTGCGGAAAGAGCGTCTTTATAGTTTAAGGATGAATATCGAACCCTGATTAACAAATCATTTTTTGGCAAATCACTAACAGATCTTGTTTTAATATTCCTTACAAATCTGTCTTCTTGCTCTTCAACAATAAATCCTTTAAATTGTATTTGTCCCATGATCATATACCCCCTTTTTATTTTCTTTCATTTATACCACATATTGCTTAAAATAGTCTGCTACAAAGCACTGCTTTTTTAGTCCGATTTAATTGATTTATTAGACGAATCCGATTCACTATAATTATAATTTTTAATCATAGCTTTTTGATTTTCTTTTATAGATGGTGTTACAGACAATAACAGCCATAGAATTAAACTAACGCAAAAAACGGTACAAATATCCCAATAAAACGCCACACTATAGATTTTATCAGGGAGCGCCTTCTGCTTTCACTATATTTCATTTTTACCATTTTGCTTATGATTTACAATGCTTGTACCGAAAAAACGCGTGATATCAAGTAGCGCAATCACGACCGTTATTTAAGCCAACTCGTTGTACTTCAATTTGTTTAAGTTCTGTATTTGAACAAAATATACCTTTATTGCTATAATTCAATGTTCTCTAGTTCAACATTGATGGCAATCGTTGAGATAATCACTTCATACAATGAAAATAAAAGTGAAATTGATAAGAGTATCAAGCTAGTCCCAAACAATAATTTTCCCACAAGTTCATGCTCAAGGAATAGAGCAAACATCGAAACTGTACATAACAGAAAACTGAAGCAGCCAAAAGTCTGCATCAGTTGGTTCGCAAATTTTATCTAGTTTTTAGATAACCTTTTAAACCTCTGTAATAATTTTCATGGGGGCCAATCATAACCAATTCAAGGTCTTCATCAACAAACCGATAGGCCATTAAATACTGAACAGCTTGAAGCCTGAATTTATGTACATAAACCCCACGAAGATCGCCTTTCTTCTCAGATCCGATAAGAGGATTAACCATAATTTTTTGAATCTGTTCGTCTAACTTATTTTTTTCACGTTTTGTGAATTTTTTAACTTTTCGTTCAAATGAGCGGGATTGTAAAATTTTCATCGGCAATTATCCAAAGTTATATTCTGAAGATTCCCCCTGCTCCAATTCAACAAGGCCGATCAATATCTCCTTGATTAAATTATAGGTTAGGTCAGGGTTTTCTTCAGCACATTTACCGATTCTTGCCCAGTGTTCGATTTGTCCGGTCACAGAACGTTGATCAATTTTGCTGTATATTTTAGCTTCCCGAACCAATTCTTGGGATACTCTAACTGCGGTAGTCATGTTAGAATCCTCCTATATTTTAGATTTGTTGCTAATATAAAACAAATTGTTGCATATTGCAACATATTTTCAGGATTATTGGGGAGGTCAGCATAGTGGCGATCGTGGAAGTGAGTAGCGGTCTATATGAATTTCGTCAGAGCCCCGAAAGGAAAAAGCTGACCGGCATGGCTGTGGCCGGAAAGCTGCAATAATTATCCAGCTTCCCAGCACC
>JASJGS010000267.1:0-25411 GCA_033791445.1 Bacteroidales bacterium
ACACTTCCTTCAAGGCTGATTTGAAGTAACTTCTGTGCTTCAACAGCAAATTCCATTGGTAACTGGTTCAAAACTTCTTTCGCATATCCGTTTACAATCAAACCAATTGCTTCTTCAGTTGGAATTCCTCTTTGATTGCAATAGAAAAGTTGATCCTCACCAATCTTTGAGGTGGTCGCTTCATGCTCAACAATAGCACTTTGATTATCAACCTCCATATATGGAAAAGTATGAGCACCACATTGGTCACCCATCAATAATGAATCGCATTGCGAAAAATTCCGAGCACCCTGGGCATTTTTTAAAACTTTAACCAAGCCTCTGTAACTATTCTGACTTTTACCGGCCGAGATCCCTTTTGAAATAATCAGACTTTTAGAGTTTTTTCCAATATGGATCATTTTTGTACCTGTATCGGCTTGTTGGTAATTATTCGTAACAGCCACTGAATAAAACTCACCAACAGTATTATCACCCCTCAGAATACAACTTGGATATTTCCATGTTACAGCAGAGCCAGTTTCAACCTGGGTCCATGATATTTTTGAATTATCCCCTTTACAAATGCCTCTTTTCGTAACAAAATTAAAAATACCACCCTTTCCATTCTTATCCCCTGGATACCAGTTCTGTACCGTAGAGTATTTCACTTCAGCATCCTCAAGTGCAATAATTTCAACAATGGCTGCATGAAGCTGATTTTCATCTCTTTGAGGAGCTGTACATCCTTCAAGATAACTTACATAGGAGCCTTCATCAGCCACTATTAATGTACGCTCAAATTGCCCGGTGTTTGCTGCATTTATTCTAAAATATGTCGATAGCTCCATTGGACACCTAACTCCCTTTGGAATATAACAAAACGAGCCATCACTAAATACAGCAGAATTCAGAGTTGCAAAATAATTATCTGTATAAGGTACAACTGACCCCATATACTTTTTAATAAGGTCGGGATGTTCCTGAACTGCTTCGCTGAATGAACAGAAAATTATTCCCAACTCAGCCAGTGTTTCCTTAAAAGTAGTTTTCACCGAAACACTATCCATTACTGCATCGACCGCAACACCTGAAAGTCTTTTTTGCTCGTCTAATGGGATTCCAAGTTTATCGAATGTTTTTCTCAATTCCGGGTCCACATCATCCAGACTATCTAATGCCGGCCTTTGTTTTGGTGCGGCATAATAAATAATATCCTGATAATTTATTTCAGGAATCTTGAGATGGGCCCACTCAGGCATTTTCATTTTTTGCCAGTGTCTGAAGGCTTTTAGGCGATACTCCAATAAGAATTCAGGTTCATTCTTTTTCGAAGAAATTAACCTGACAACATCCTCACTTAAGCCCTTTTCTATGTATTCCGTTTCAACATCTGATACAAAACCATATTTATACTCCGACTGAGTTATATCATTTAATATTTTATCTTGATCTTTTTCCATACTTTTACTCCTGGAAAGATGTAAAAAACAATCTTCCGAATGCTTATTAGAATTTAATCTAAATAAGGACAAAGATATAAATTTTTAAACATTGCCATACTTATTTGGGTAATTTGAAATTAATTTTGAAAGTATTACTATGAGTTCGAATCAGGAGAAAAAAACGAGTATATCTACACTGGGTGAGTTTGGTTTAATTGATCATTTGACAAAAGACATAAAACTAATCCATAAAAGCACGGTTAAAGGTGTTGGAGACGATGCTGCAGTATTAAGATATCCAGAAGACGAAGTTGTAGTTACTACAGACCTTCTTCTTGAAGGTGTTCATTTTAATCTGATATATACTCCCCTTCAGCACCTGGGATACAAATCAGTTGTTGTGAACCTTTCAGACGTATGTGCAATGAACGCCATACCTCAACAAATTACAGTATCACTGGGAATATCTTCAAGGTTTAACCTTGAGGATATTGAATTATTGTACGATGGCATTTCTCTAGCCTGTAAAAACTATGGTGTAGACCTGATTGGAGGTGATACCTCATCCTCAATGACCGGACTTACAATAAGTATTACGGCCATTGGCAAGGTAAAGGAGAGCAAAGTGGTTCATAGAAGCGGTGCTAAAATAAACGATTTAATTTGCGTTACCGGCGATCTTGGAGCCTCTTATCTGGGACTTCAATTGCTTGAAAGGGAACGGAAGATCTTTGAAGAAGGCTCTGTTTCAAATCCTCATCTCGAAGGAAACGAATATATAATTGGCCGACAATTAAAACCTGAAGCACGAGTTGATATAATTAAGAAGCTGCAGGAAAAAAACATCCAACCAACCTCAATGATTGACATTTCAGATGGCCTATCATCAGATCTCCTGCATATTACAGGTCAATCTCATTGTGGATGCCAGGTTTATACGGAGAAAATACCAATTTCAGAGGAATCTGTTAAAATGGCGCAGGAGTTTAATATGGACCCTCTAACTGCAGCCTTAAATGGTGGTGAGGATTATGAACTTTTATTTACTGTTGATTTGAGTGAATATGAAAATATATTGGAAATGGAGGATGTATTCATTATTGGTCATATAGTTGAAATTGAGAAGGGAAGGAAACTAATTACTCCAGATGATACGGCCATCGACATTCAGGCACAAGGCTGGAAACATCAATAGTTATTCACTATTTAAAATTTTATTCATACTCTGAGCTGCTCGAAGAGAAGCACCTGGGCCACCCAATTTACTTTTCAATTCCTTATAGCCATTCATTAACTCATTCTTATAATTTTTGTCACCTAATAACAGGTTCAACTCCTCGCTTACCTTATCAATAGTTAGATCATTCTGAATTAACTCATTAACTACCTTCCTTCCCATTATTAGATTTACAATTGAAATAAACTGAATTTTGACCAGGTTTTTTACAAGAAGATAAGACAATGTACCTGCTCGATAGCAAACAACCTCCGGAACATTGAAAAGAGCTGTTTCAAGTGTGGCTGTACCGCTAGTAACCAAAGCCGCTTCTGAAAAGGATAACAATTCATAGGTCTGGTCGAGAATAATGCTAATATCATAGTTATCAATATAACCTGAATAAATCTCAGGCTTAATTGATCTCATCCCCGCAATAACAAACTGATAGTCTGGGAAGTTCCTCATAACACCCAGCATAACAGGCAACTGTGCCTGTAGCTCCTGTTTTCTACTCCCGGGGATTAATGCAACAATTGGCTTTGATGACAGCTTATTTTTTTTTCTGAACTCCTCCTCAGAAATAGTAAATCCATCATCGAATTCTTTAATGGAATCAAGTAAAGGATGACCTACATATTCAACATCCACATCGAACTTTTTGTAAAACTCCTTTTCGAATGGTAAAATGGTAAAAACTTTATCCGTTAGCATCTTAATATCATGAACCCGACTTTGTCTCCAGGCCCAAACTTGTGGTGAGATATAGTAGAAAATCGTGATTCCAAGCTGCCTGACTTTTTTGGCGACACGTAAGTTAAATCCTGAATAGTCAATAAGAATTAAAGCATCTGGCAAGAATATTTCAATATCTTTTACAACTTCTTTAAGGTTTTGCCGAATAGTACCAAGATTTTTAATAACAGGAACTATGCCCATAAAGGCATGGTCTTTATAATGCTTCACAAGATCTGCTCCAGCTGCTTCCATTTTGTCACCGCCCCATACCCTGAACTGTGCATTGGAATCAATCCCTTTTAAGCTCTTAATCAGGTTGGCACCATGCAAATCACCTGAGGCCTCTCCTGCTATTACGTAATATTTCACGATTTAATGAAGATTTATACAAATGTAAATCAATTATTCATAGATTTCTTTAATTAAACTATTTTTGGTAGATATTAGAACTAAATGAAAGGCTGGATATTCATACTTTTTACATTTTTATTGGTTTCGCCAGCAATGAGCCAGGTTGATCAAACTGCTTTTAAGGAAAATATAAAAATCATAAAGGCTTACAAGGGGAAGTTATATTTTGGTATTCAAAATTACAACCTGTTTAAAAACAATGAATTTTATAACAACATTGAACCTGGTTTCACAATTTTCGGATCTGTAATAAATGCATCACTAAAATATTATCCAACAAATACAATATTAATTGAAGGAGGGATACACTTACTTACCTACTATGGGACAGGCAAGTTTGACCAGGTAACACCAATTATTCGATTACAATATCAGCCTGTTCGAAACCTCAATATTGTATTCGGGAAAATAGTTGGAGGTTTAAATCACGGATATATTGAACCACTCTATCGATTTGAAAGATACTTTGAAGACACCCCAGAAACAGGTTTACAAATACTATTTAAATCCAATCATTTTGATACCGACTTGTATATCGACTGGAGGAAATACATTTACAGAGATAGTTTTAATGAAAAAGAAGTTTATTCTCTTGGCTGGGTAAACACAATAAAGTTTAGAGAAAAGAGCAAAGCTTTTCAAGTAGACCTACCCATTCAAGCCTTGTTGGTTCACAAGGGTGGCCAGGTTGATACAACCGATATTCCAGCTGAGTCTATATTAAATCTGGCAATGGGAATATCAATTAAGTATAATTTTAATGGTTTCATCTCTGAAACTGGTGCAACTTTTTATTACTCAAGCTACAACAACCTGCCAGGTGAAAATGAGCCAGTTTTTAGTAATGGAAATGCTATTTATCCTATAATCTATGCAAAATCGAAATGGATTAATATTTACCTGGGATACTGGAATGCCTATCAGTTTATTGCTCCTCTTGGTGAACCCTTATTTTCATCAGTATCACATACTGATGAGAACTTAACTTTTCCAGAAAGAGAGCTATTTATATTTAAATTGGACTTTCACTACCAAATTATTCCGGGAGCCTTTATAGGCGCACGTTATGAGGGTTATTATGATATATTGGGAACTAATATTTACGAAAATAAGTCTCAATATGATTCTTCCTTTGGAGTTTATATTAATTTTACCAGAGATTTTTTTCTAACAGATATAAAGAAGTTTAAATGAAACTAAAAATTGGCATTGTCGGTGTTGGTCATTTTGGGAAGAACCATGTTAGATCCTTAAAAAATAGCAAATTTGAGCTGGCTGGCTTTTATGATATAAATAAGGAAACTTCTGACCAGGTTGAAAAGGAGTTTGACGTTAAGCAGTATGAATCTTATGATGCACTTCTGAAGGAAGTCGATGTAATTGATGTTGTTGTACCTACTTCCTCACATTTTGAGGTTTCAGCAAAGGCCATAAAAGCTGGTAAGCACGTATTTGTTGAAAAACCTGTAACAAGCACTCTGGAGCAAGCACTTGAATTAAAACAGTTATCAAATGATCACAATATTAAGATACAGGTTGGTCATATAGAAAGGTTTAACCCGGCATTTACTGCTGTTCGAGAGTCTATTGAAGACCCAAAATTTATTGAAGTACATCGACTTGGTCAATTTCACCCACGCAATAAGGATGTTCCCGTTGTTTTTGATTTACAGATTCACGATATCGACATAGTATTAAATATTGTGAACTCAGAAATTTCAGCTATTTATTCAAGTGGAGTTCCTGTAATTAGTGATTCCCCTGATATAACAAATGCCCGCATTGAATTCAAAAATGGTTGTGTTGTTAACATGACCTCCAGTCGTATCAGCATGAAACAAATGCGTAAGATGAGATTATTTCAATCCAATGCATATATCACAATTGATTTTTTAGAGAAGAAATCTGAAATAGTCAAAATTAACGAAGTGAAAGGTGAAGTGGATGATCCTTTTGCATTAATTATGGATTTAGGTGAGGGAAAATCGAAGAAACAAATATTTTTTGAGAAACCTGAAATTCCTATGGCAAATGCAATGATAGAGGAGCTGAACAGTTTTTATGATTCAATTGTAAACGATAAAACTCCTGTTGTTTCAATTGATGATGGCTATAAATCCTTAAAACTGGCCTTTGATATTATTGAGAGGATGAATTCGGTTCTAAACGGAAATATTTAGTTCCATTAGAACTAGCTGACTACAAAAGATTTAAAATATATTTAAAGCGACAGGTTTATATTCCGCTTCCAATAATACCCCTTGAAGTACTTTTAAAGAAATTCAGAACTTCATTTTTCTCGTCTGATGCTGGGAAAGATTTCTCAATTTCATTTAATGCCTGAGAGTTATTCTGATTCTTTTGATAGATCTCACGATACATATCCTGGATTTCGGTGATCTTCTCTGTTGTAAACCCTCTACGTCTTAGTCCAATGGCATTTACACCTACGTATGATACCGGGTCTCTGTCAGCTTTAATATAGGGAGGTATATCAATCCTGGATTTAGTTCCTCCACCAAGCATAACATGCTTTCCTATTCGAACAAACTGGTGTACAAGAGCTGCTCCACCAAGTATTGCATAATCACCAATTTCAACCTCCCCGGCCAAACCAACATAATTTACCAGAATGCAATTATCACCAATAATACAATCGTGAGCAATATGAGAATAAGCCATTATGAGCGTATTGTTGCCAATAATGGTCTTATTTTTTGCTTTGGTGCCACGATTTATAGTAACATATTCACGAATCGTAGTATTATCTCCAACTATGGCTAAACTTTCCTCACCGACGAACTTTTGATCCTGGGGTATAGCTGAAATAACAGCTCCTGGAAAAATTTTGCAGTTCTTCCCAATTCTGGCTCCATCCATAATAGTAACATTTGAGCCAATGCATGTTCCTTCACCAATTTCTACATCTTTAGTAACCATGGTGAATGGGTCAATTGTTACATTTTTTCCAATTTTTGCTTTCGGATCTACATATGCAAGCTTATGAATCATTTTTTAAGCTTTATTTTTTATTACCTGGGCCATCATTTCTCCCTCCATGACCAACTTACTACCAACAAAGGCCTGTCCAAACATAATTACAATTCCTCTTCGTATTGGCTCAGTCATTTCCATCTTAAAAATAAGTGTATCCCCCGGTATTACTTTTCGTTTAAATTTCACTCTATCCACTTTTAAAAAATAAGTGGAATAATTTTCTGGGTCATCTACTTTTGAAAGTACCAGAACTCCTCCAACTTGTGCCATTGCTTCAATCTGAAGAACGCCGGGCATCACTGGTTCATCAGGGAAGTGCCCCTGGAAAAACATTTCATTAAAAGTAAGATTTTTAATTCCAACTATAGAATTTTCATCCAGATAAATTATCTTATCAACCAACAAAAAAGGATAGCGATGAGGTATTCTCCTTTGTATTTCATTTATGTCCATCACCGGTGGTAAAACAGGGTCATAAACAGGAATGCTATCTTTTGATGCACTTCGCTTAATCTCTTGACGAATTTTTTTTGCCAGTTCGGTATTTGCATGATGTCCCGGGCGTGTAGCAACAACCTTTCCAATAATAGGCTGACCTATTAAAGCCAGATCTCCCATTATATCTAAAAGCTTATGCCTTGCCGGTTCATTCGAGAAATGAAGGTCAACATTATTCAATATCCCTTCTGAATTTACTTTAATATGGGGTTTATGAAACAGGTCAGCCACCCTGTCCACTTCAGACTGGTCGACCACTCTGTCCATTATTACAATTGCATTATCAATATCCCCACCTTTAATTAATCCTTGTTTTGCCAAAAATTCCAATTCATGAAAGAATACAAATGTCCTGCACATTGAAATTTCATCTTGAAAATCAGAAACATGGTCTAAAACGGCATATTGATTGCCCAGCACTTTTGAGTTGTAATCAATTAAAACATTAAAGCTTAAATGATCATCAGGGTAAACCATTACATCCACCCCATTCTCCTCATCAGAAAATGTTATTTTTTCTTTAATCCTAAAGTAGTTTCTTTCTTCGTTAAGCTCGGTTATACCCACTTTCTCAATCGCTTCCACAAACTTTTTAGAACTCCCACCCATTATTGGAGCTTCGGGCCCTTTTATTTCTATTATAGCATTATCAATTTCCAGACCTACAAAGGCGGCTAATACATGTTCAATAGTAGCTATCCTTACTCCATTTTCTTCCAGGGTTGTTCCCCTTGAAGTATCCACAACATTCTCCGCAATAGCATTAATCGAAGGGCTTCCTTCAAGATCGGTACGAAAAAATTTAAAGCCATGATCTGCAGGAGCAGGTTTAAAGGTAATTTTTACGTCCACACCTGAATGTAATCCTTTACCTGTAAGAGATACATCTCCCTTTATAGTTTTTTGGTTATCAGCCATGTTAAGCTAAAATATTTTACACTTTATTAAAACGGGCGCAAGATACAAAAATTCAATAAACCGAGATTTAAACTATTAGAAAAATAGCCTCAGTACCAAAAAATTATATGGTTAGTAGATTATTTTGACTTCAATTCTTTTATTTGCTTTTCAAGCGCATCAATCCTTGAAGTTATTGAAGGTAGTTTTTTGAAGTACACATATGAGCGACGATAATCAGAAAGTGAAAAGGCTGGAGAGCCCCACAAGATACTTCCCTCAGGAGTATCTTTACTAATACCTGCCTGGGCGCCTACTTTGACGTTATCCGCTATTTCTATATGACCGATAATTCCAACCTGTCCTCCAAACATACATTTTTTACCAATCTTGGTAGATCCGGAAATACCCGTTTGGGCAGCTATTACTGTATTTTCTCCTACAACAACATTATGGGCAATTTGTATAAGATTATCAAGTTTCACTCCTTTTTTAATTATAGTCGAACCCATTGTTGCTCTATCAATTGTAGTATTCGACCCAATTTCAACATTATCCTCCAGAATTACATTTCCTACTTGAGGAATTTTTTTGTAATCTCTCGCTGAATCTGGAGCAAAGCCAAATCCATCACTACCAACAACGGCTCCTGAGTGAACAATACAATTTTCCCCAATTTTACATCCATGGTAAACTTTGGCTCCCGGATAAATGATAGTTCCATCGCCCACCTCAACATTATCCCCAATAAAAACCTGGGGGTATATTTTTACCTTATTCCCCAGGACAGTGTTTTCACCAATATAGGTAAATGCTCCAATATATAAATCTACCCCATATTTCACCGATTCCTCGACCCACGACTGTCCGTGAACCCCAATTTTCTCAGGTTTCATAGATTCCTGCAGTTGTAAAAGTGCAGCAATAGCCTGATAAGCATCCTCCACTTTAATTAAAGTTGCCTTTGTTTGTTTTGCTGGTTTAAAATCACGATTTACAATAATAACAGAGGCCTCAGAAGTATAGACGAATTCTTCATATTTCGGATTGGCCAAAAACGAAAGTGTACCAGGCAATCCCTCCTCAATTTTTGAAACATTATTTACTTTTATATCAGGGTCTCCAATAATATCACCCTTAAGAAACTCCGCAACAGCTTTGGCTGTAAATTCCATAGTATTATTCATTTATTCTCTAATTATTAAACTTTTTTGGATAGCAAAGACAGTATTTTTTCACCTTTTTTGAGAATATTTCAGCATTAAAAATATCCGAAGCATCGCTAATATCATACAGTTTTCCATCTTTCTGAAGTATTTGAACACTTTGATCTTCAGGATCATATGCATAATTGCTAATTATTTCAGAAAAAACAAAATAATTCGCATACTGTCTGTCTATCTTATATTCATTAACGACCCAGTCTCTCATGGATTGTATTCTATTCTCATCAAAAGGTACATTTTGCAATTCTACTTTAAATAGCTCTCTATTAATCAGCCTACTACATAATAAAGAAAGTACCTTGTCATTTCCCTCAGCCCAAACTTTTGCTGCAGAAATTATATCGTTATCGTCTAATAGTGCAAAGTTTTGCAATATGAACGCAGGATTCAATTCCGAGTTGGTTTCAAAAACCTGCTTGTATGATATATTTTTCCCCAGGAACAATTTCAATGCAGGTGTTCCAAATATAGAATTTCCTGCCAATGTCAGCTCCTTAGCTCGTTTCAATATTTTAACAAGCAATAATTCAGCAGACTGAACAGTTTTATGTAAATATACCTGCCAGTACATAAGACGCCTGGCAATTAAAAAGTTCTCAATAGAATATATCCCTTTTACATCCACAACCAGGTTATCGTCCGCAACATTAATCATCTTAATTATTCTATCCGATCCAATTGTTCCCTCAGTAACTCCAGTGAAGAAACTATCTCTCCTCAAATAATCCAGCCGATCCATGTCTAATTGTCCGGAAACAAGTTGATGCAAAAACTTCTTCTTATAATCATTATTGAATATTCTAATGGCGAGCTCCAATTTGCCTGAAAACTGCTTGTTTAACTCCTTCATAAAAAGCATTGAAACATCTTCATGGCTAATATTCTCAACCAAACTTTGCTCCAGTGCATGAGAAAATGGTCCATGCCCAATATCATGAAGCAAGATTGCAATCGAAACCGCCTCAGCCTCTTCAGGCCGTATTTCCACACCTTTTTGGCGTAAAGTTTCAATGGCTGAAGTCATTAAATGCAATGCGCCCAGGCTATGCTGAAACCGGGTATGTTGTGCCCCCGGATAAACAAGATGGGTTAATCCAAGCTGCTTAATACGGCGAAGTCTTTGAAAATAAGGGTGCTCAATAATTTCGTAAACAAGTGGATAGGGTATATCAATAAACCCATAAACCGGGTCATTAATTATTTTTCTCTGGTAAGCAACTTTCACAATACAAAGTTAGTGAATGTTATGCATAAAAATTAAATCACATTTAAAAACCCAAGAATTTGGCTTGATTTTTACTCATAAGAATAAAAAGCTTAGTTAATTACTGTCTTATACCAATAATTTGTTTATTCTCATATATTATGTATCTTTGCGGCATGAAAGATGGATTGTAGGGGACATGAGTCCCCTATTTTATTATAGTTACCAGATGATTAGTGAAGTATTAATAAGGAATATTATTGAAAAACAGGCATTGGAGAGTGACTTTTTCATTGTTGAAGTTTCAGTAAAACCCACGAATAAAATACATGTTTTCATTGATAGTATGCAAGGAATTACTATAGGTGTATGTGCTAAAGTATCAAAACATGTAGAAAAAACTTTACTGGAAAAGGACCAGAATTTTGAGATTGAGGTTTCTTCACCAGGTCTGGACTTCCCCTTTCGGGTTCAGGAACAGTATGACAAGAATTTGAGCAAGAAAGTAACAGTAATTGATACATCTGGGAATAAATTTGTAGGGATACTAAAAAAAGCGACGGACAGTTTTATTGAAATAGAAATAGAAGAAAAAGTTGCCATCCCAGGCAAAAAGAAAAAAGAAATTCAGGTAAAAACGCTGAAAATGTTTTTACAAGACATTAAAACAACAAAAGTTTTTATTTCATTTAAATAGTAGAGGAAAAATGGAAAATGTAAATCTGATCGATACTTTTTCGGAGTTCAAGGAACTAAAAAATATAGATCGGGCCACCATGATGAGTGTACTTGAAGATGTTTTTAAAAGCATGCTATTAAAAAAGTACGGAACTGACGAGAACTTCGATGTTATTATCAATATTGACAAAGGAGATTTTGAGATATGGAGAAACCGTGAAGTTGTGGAAGATGATGAGATAGAAGATGCTAATCTGCAGATTCCTCTCTCTGAAGCAAAAAAGATTGATGATGATTATGAAGCTGGAGAAGATTTTACCGATGAAGTTAAATTACCCGATTTTGGTAGAAGAGCAATTTTATCTTTAAGGCAAAATCTCACTTCTCGAATTTTGGATCTTGAAAAGACTAATATTTTCAATAAATATAAAGATCGAATTGGAGATATAGTCACTGGTGAGGTTTACCAGGTATGGAAACGTGAAATTCTAATTTTAGATGACGAAGGAAATGAGCTAATACTTCCAAAAACAGAGCAAATTCCTTCTGACTATTTTCATAAAGGCGACGTTATCAGGGCAGTTGTGACTCAGGTTGAAATGAGAAACAACAATCCGGTTATTATCCTATCCCGTTCTTCTCCTATTTTTCTTGAAAGGTTATTTGAATTGGAAGTGCCAGAAATATTTGATGGTTTAATTACCATTAAAAAAATAGTTAGAGTACCTGGTGAGCGTGCAAAAGTGGCCGTTGAATCATACGATGAGAGAGTCGATCCGGTTGGTGCTTGTGTAGGTATGAAAGGATCCAGAATTCATGGTATTGTTCGTGAATTGAAGAATGAGAACATTGATGTTATAAACTATACTACGAATATTCAATTATTCATTCAAAGGGCCTTAAGTCCAGCTAAGATAACCTCGATAAAAATTGATGAGGACGAGAATAAAGCGGATGTATTTTTAAGACCCAATGAAGTTTCCCTGGCCATCGGAAAAGGTGGACTAAATATTAGGCTGGCCAGTCAGTTAACAGGGTATGATATTGATGCATATAGAGATTCTGATCAAATAGATGACGAAGATGTTAAACTCGAAGAGTTTTCTGACGAAATTGAAGATTGGGTTTTATCTGAACTAAAGGCAATTGGTTGTGATACAGCAAAATCTGTTCTTGAACTTACAGCCGGTGATCTTATAAAGCGTACTGATCTTGAGGAAGAAACAGTAGAAGAGATTATTAAAATATTAAAAGCAGAATTTGAATAGGTTCTGTTCTTTTCTATTATTATTGAATATTCAATCCATTAAGGGTATTGGATTGGAGTTAAAAGACAGGTGAGATAAATTGTAATGGAACAAAAAGCAACTCGATTAAGCAAGGCTGCACGTATCTTTAACGTGGGGATTTCTACTATTGTAGATTTTCTTCATAAGCAAGGTATCGATATTGATTCTAGCCCCAATGCAAAAATCGCCCCCGAAGCATATGACTTATTGGCTAAAGAATATAGCTCCGACCTTTCTATAAAGAAAAAGTCTGAGGAATTTAGTCAATTGCATTTTAAAGAGCAAAAAGAAGATTTGCCTGAGGCTGTCGAAGAGAAAAAGGAAGAAGAACCAATCTCCCTGAAAGAAAAAGAGATTTTTGTAAAGGACAGCACTGCTCCTTCAACAAAAATAGCAGAAGAAAAAACACCAGAGCCAGAACCTGTTGTTGAAGCTAAAAAGGAAACCAAAGAAAAAGAAGAAAAAGTTCCAGCAAAACAAGCTGAGCCAAAAAAGAAAACTGTTAAAGAAAAGCCTGCAGAAGAGAAAATTGAGGAAGTAAAGCCTGAGAAAGTAAAAGATATTAAGGTTGTTGGTAAAATTGACCTTGAGAGTTTTGCTAAAAAGCCAAAAGCAAGTCAAAAAGCTAAAAAGAAAGTCACAGCAAAAGAAAAAGATGTAAAAGAGGTTGAGGAAAAAGAAACGAAAAAGGTTGAGGAGAAAATCGATGTTCCTGTTGTTGAGGAAAAAGTTGCTTCCCAGCCTGAGAAAATTCCAGAAGACAAAACTGAAGTAGTAGCAGCTGAACCTGAGGCTGCTCCGGAAGAAAAAGAAATATTTAAGTCTAAAATTGAGAAACTATCTGGCCCAACTGTTGTTGGAAAGATTGATCTGCCTGTGGTAGAACCAAAGAAAAAGCCAATTGCTACTTCACGAGATACGGAAGAAAGGAAAAAGAAACGGAGAAGAATTGTTAGTAAGAAGGCAGTGCCTCCAAACCAGGCCGGAAAAGAAAAGCCAAGTACAGAAAAAGATACCAGGAGACATGGCAAAAAGAGAAAGCCTTTCAGACCCGAAGTAAGTGAGGAAGAAGTTCAGCAGCAAATAAAAGATACATTAGCTCAATTAAGTGGTAAAGGCAAATCAAAGGGGGCAAAATATAGAAGGGAAAAACGCGAGGCTGTAAGTCAGCGTTCTAAGGAAGAACTTGAAAAGTCAGAACTCGAGAAGAATATCCTGAATGTCGCAGAGTTTGTTTCCGTAAGTGAGCTTGCTAGTATGATGGATGTTCCTGTAATTGATGTTATTTCAACATGTATGACATTGGGTGTGATGGTTTCTATAAACCAGAGACTTGATGCTGAAACTATGTCAATTGTTGCCGATGAATTTGGATATAAAGTTCAGTTCGTAAGTGCGGAAATTCTTGAAACAATCGTTGAAGATGATGAAGAATCAAATGTAAATCTTCAACCCAGACCACCTATTGTAACGGTAATGGGTCATGTTGACCATGGAAAGACCAAGTTGTTAGATTATATAAGAAGCACAAATGTTATAGCAGGTGAAGCAGGAGGTATAACACAGCATATTGGTGCCTACAGTGTTTCGCTTGATGATGGTAGAAAAATAACTTTTCTTGATACTCCGGGCCATGAGGCATTTACAGCCATGAGAGCTCGCGGAGCCCAGGTTACAGATATTGCCATCATTGTAATTGCTGCAGATGATGGTGTTAAGCCCCAGACTGTTGAGGCAATCAATCATGCCCAGGCTGCTAATGTACCCATGATTTTTGCAATAAATAAAATTGATAAGCCAACTGCCAACCCTGAAAAAATAAAAGAGGAGCTTTCTGGCATGAATCTTCTTGTTGAGGATTGGGGAGGTAAATACCAATCTCAGGAAATTTCAGCTATAAATGGTAAAAATATCGATGACCTTCTTGAAAAAGTATTACTTGAAGCTGAATTGCTTGAATTAAAAGCAAACCCAGATAAAAATGCTGTTGGAATTGTTTTGGAATCTACTTTAGATAAAGGTAAAGGATTCGTAACAACAATGCTTGTAAATGAAGGTACACTGAACATGGGTGACATCATTCTTGCTGGAAGTCACTTTGGTCATGCAAAAGCTATGTTCAATGAAAGGGACGGGAAAATGGAAGTGGCTGGTCCATCAATGCCTGTTACTCTTTTAGGACTTAACGGTGCCCCACAGGCTGGTGATAAGTTCAATATTATGGATAGTGACCGAGAAGCCAAAGAAATTGCCAATAAAAGAAGTCAGTTGCAAAGGGAACAGAGCCTACGTACTAAAAAGCATATTACACTTGACGAAATTGGAAGACGAATTGCTGTGGGTTCCTTCCAGGAATTGAATGTTGTGGTTAAAGGTGATGTGGATGGATCTGTGGAAGCTCTTTCTGATTCCCTATTGAAATTATCTACTGAAGAAATACAGCTAAACGTGATTCATAAAGCAGTAGGTCAGATTTCTGAATCAGATATAATGCTGGCAGTAGCATCCAATGCTGTTGTTATTGGATTCCAGGTAAGACCTTCATTGGGAGCCAGACAGTTGGCTGAAAAAGAGCAAATCGATATTCGCCTATATTCAATTATATACGCTGCGATTGAAGAAATTCGGGCTGCTATGGAAGGTATGTTATCCCCTGAAGTAAGAGAAGAAATTGTTGCCACTGT
Organism: Bacteroidales bacterium; assembly: GCA_033791445.1. GTDB lineage: Bacteria > Bacteroidota > Bacteroidia > Bacteroidales > VadinHA17 > JANTGF01. Next base: position 15,263 of record JASJGS010000267.1, read on the forward strand.
TGAAGTACAGGAAACATTTAAAATTAATAAATTAGGTACTATTGCAGGCTGTATTGTAAAAGAGGGCAAAATTAAAAGAGATAACAAGGTTCGTATAATTCGTGAAGGAATTGTTATATATTCTGGCGAACTCGGATCTCTGAAAAGATTTAAGGATGATGTTAAGGAGGTTGTAAGTGGATTGGAATGCGGATTGAATATTTCAAACTTTAATGATATTAAAGTAGGTGATATGGTGGAGGCTTACAAAGAAACCGAAGTGAAAAAAACGCTGTAGATTCTTTTCAAAAATATTTTTAAAGTGAATTAAAGGGCTTATGCCCTTTTTTTGTTTCTGATTATTTACACTTTTTTTCAATAAAAAGTATCCTTCAATACTTTAAGTACTGCAGAATCTAACAATTTCAGAAATTATCCGTTTATATATATCGAACGCATCTCAGAGCAGAATAGATTAGATTTCTCAGAAAAATGCATACATATTGGATTTTTAGAATAGCTTTGAGGGTTGGTAATTCCTTTTTTTAAGACGACCCACATAACACTTAATACTATTAAAGGCCAGTTCATAAGGCATATATGCAGATCTCCTCCTTGAGAGTTTACTAATTTAATCCCTTTTTAAACTTATTACTTAAAGTTTCCTTTGTGCTTTTTTTACAGTTAAAATTATATCCATTCAAGCATGTTTAAATCACATTCATTTCATATACCTGTAATGGGAATCGGATTTACTATTGATACTCCATTAAAAGTCTCTCAATATGGGATTGATTCAGCAATTTCATTGGTTGATGATAATCTTCTAGAGAAACTAAGGAAAATATATAGCGAAAAATTTGAAATCCCCTATAATGAGATTTCTGAAAAAATTGAAGACTTCAGAGCAAAAAGGATAACCTCCTATTTGAACCTGATGAACAAATTGGCAGAGGAAAAATTTGAAGAATTCAAAAATGCAGCAATGGAAAAAGGTGCTGAAATAAAGGAATTTTTCAACATGTTGCCTGATGGTTCAAGTATAAAAGAAGATTTCAAAAATTTAACAGAAAAGTATATTAACATCGATGAAATTAAACACTGGATAAATGAAAATTTTTCGATGGGAAATATTGATGTTAATATTATGACCAAGGTTGATAAAGACAACTACCTGAAAGGAGAAAAGTTACCTACTGAATACAACGATGCTCATGCAGCTCTTAGAGGATTTGCGAATAGTGATTTAAAATCGGGTGTAGTTCTTTCAGCAGGTATGAATCCCAGGCTATATAGTTATATTGAACAATTTGAAGATTTTTTCCCGGATAAAATTGGGAACTTAAAAAAGAAGATAGTTTTAAAAGTAAGTGACTTCAGGTCTGCATTGATTCAGGGTAAATTTCTAGCCAAAAAGGGACTTTGGGTATCTGAATACAGAATTGAATCAGGGCTTAACTGTGGTGGACATGCATTTGCTACCGATGGATTTCTTTTGGGTCCTGTTCTGGCTGAATTTAGGGATAAAAGAAAAGAGCTAATCAAATCTATTCATGAAATCCTTGCTCAGGCACTTTCCCTCAAAAACAGGCCTGTTCCTAAAACAGAATTGCCTTTAAAAATCACAGCTCAAGGTGGTGTTGGCACTGCAGAAGAACATCAGTTTTTATTAGATCATTATCAGGTTGATTCTGTTGGATGGGGCACTCCCTTTCTTTTGGTACCTGAAGCAACATCAGTTGACGATGCCACTTTAGATAAACTCATTGACGCCAGGGAGGAAGATTTATATTTAAGCAATATTTCTCCTCTGGGTATTCCATTTAATAGCTTGAAAGGAAATACCAAAGATCTCGAAAAATCAACTTTGATAAGAAAAGGTAAACCCGGAAGCTCATGCCCTAAAAAGTATGTAGCTTTAAATAACGAGTTTACAGACAAAAGTTTATGTACAGCCTCTTATCGATATCAACAGCTCAAGATAAAAGAATTGGATCAGGAAGCTATCTCGCCCGAAGTATATCAAAGTGAATTTGAAAAGATAGTTGATAAGTCATGTATATGCGTGGGACTGGGTACTTCTGCTTTATTGGTAAATGATATGGATACCAAAATTGAAGGCAATGGTGTCTCAATTTGTCCGGGTCCAAACCTGGCTTATTTTACAAAAAAAATGAGCCTGAATGAAATTACCGATCATATATATGGCAGGCTTAATATGATCAATAGAACCGATCGGCCGAATATGTTTATTAAAGAACTTAAAACATATATCGATTATCTCAAAAATAAAATTGAGGAAACAAAAAAAACAGGTTCAATAAAACAAGAACAGTATTTGTTGAAGTTTGTAAATAACCTAAAGGAGGGTACGAACTATTACTACAATTTATTTAGTAACTTAAAAGACCAGGTTGAGGATAAGAGAAATAACATTTTAAGTAATTTAACAAGTAGCAATAAAATTATTGACCTGTTAAATACTGAAATTGAAAACCTATCTAATAAATTCTCCTTAAATCCCAGTCAAAATCAAATTAATAGAGAATAAATTGAAAATTAATCTGCAAAGATAGTATTATGAAAATTTATAGTACTATCTTTGTACGCTAAATTATTTATTACAATTATTTATTACAATTATTTATTACAATTATTTATTACAATTATTTATTACAATGAAAAACGGAACAGTAAAATTTTTTAATGATTCTAAAGGATTTGGATTCATTATTGACAACGAATCAAAAAAAGAGTATTTTGTACACATTTCTGGTTTAATCGACGAGGTTAAAGAAGGTGACGAAGTAGAATTTGAATTAAAAGAAGGTAAAAAGGGATTAAATGCAGTAGATGTCAAAGTAATTTAATATTTATTCTTTAACTTTTGAAATTATTTGAAAGCCTGGCAATTATGCCAGGCTTTTTTTATTTCATTTTCCTAGTAAATATTGAGATGGTTAAAAAAGTCATCGGCGGACTTCAGTTATTAAATGATTGAGAAATAACGAATATCAAAAACATAATAATCTAAGATGAAATAGAAAATACACAAGCTATACTTGAGTCAATTTATTGCAATGAATATTCATAATAAGGGAATTTGCAATTTATTCGCGAAATATCGTAGTTTTGATAAGTTAAAATTGCATTAGTTTTGAATACTGATATATTATACCACCTTTTTATATTTGCTGGCTTATCATTTGCTTTTGCTGCAATTAATATTGTAATAGGATTGCAAAAAGATGCTGAGAAGACCTATCTTCTATTTGGACTTATTGCCATTTTTGTTGGGATTTACTACCTTTTATTTCCGTTTTCAAGGGATTTAGAATCAGATAGTCTTACCAATAAAATAGGATTAACTTCCTTTATTATTTCATTTGCAATTTTCCCATGGTTCATAAGAAGTTATGCCTCCCTAAAAGGGAAGACAATACCTACCCTACTGTCGCTGGGGATGGGAATTACTCTAATCCTTTTTCTAGTAAATAACAATGAAACAAAAATTCTGTGGTGGAACATTTTTGCACATATTCTATTACTCAGTATTATTGCCTATGGTTTTACAGCTATATATTTTCAATACAAAAGAGGAGAAAGAAACTCGGCCATCATACTATTAGTAGCACTGGTAATATTCCTATTACTGGCAATCGATGATATAATTTTCGTGCATTTCAGGCAATATTATTTTTTCAATCTCCCGGAAACAATTCTTCCCTTCGACTACTTCTTTTTCTTTTTCATGATCATTATGGGCATAAAGCTTTCTTCAGATATGCAACGAAAGTTATTATTGGAGAAAGAATTGGTATTTAAAGAAAAAAGGTGGTCAAATCTACTTGAGAAGGTTGATTTACTAGTTATAGGGCTAAATCCTGAGGGTAAGGTTAATTTCGTGAATCCCTTTTTCCTAAAAATTGGTAAATATTCAAAAGAAGAAGTTCTTGGAAAAGATTGGTTTAGCAATTTCCTGCCGGAATCAAATCGGGAAAAAGTAATACAAACTTTTAAAAAATCTATTCAGAATACCATTCAATCTCATTATCGGAATTCTATTAAAACAAAGGATGGGACTGAACTTCTTATTGCATGGTCAAATGTTGGTTTAGAAGATGACCAGGGTAATATAATTTCAACTTTGAGTATTGGTTCTGATATTACGGAAGGTGAAAAGGCATTTGCTGAAGTTGAAAGCTTAAAGAGAAAGCTTGAAGAAGAAAACATTTTACTAAAAGCTGAGCTTGGAAAAGCTCCTCTAGCTGAACTAATCATTGGAAAGAGCGATGGAATTCGTTATGTACTACATCGGGCTCATCAGGTTGCTCCAACTGATTCAACAGTTTTGTTGGAGGGGGAAACAGGTGTTGGCAAAGAACTTATTGCGAATTATATCCAGCAAAACAGTAAGCGAATAACAAACCCATTTATTAAAATTAATTGCGCTGCTATTCCGGTTACTTTGTTGGAAAGCGAGCTGTTTGGACATAAAAAAGGAGCCTTTACCGGTGCCGATAATAATAAAAAAGGGTTGGCTGAGCTGGCAGACGGAGGTACTCTATTTTTAGATGAAATAGGAGAATTTCCATTGGAGCTGCAACCTAAATTACTCAGGTTTTTGCAAGAGGGAGAATTCATGCCACTAGGATCAGAATCTCCCAAAAAAGTAGACATTAGAATTATTGCTGCTACCAATAAGGAACTTTTATCAGAGGTAGATGAGGGTAGGTTTAGAAACGACCTGTACTACAGACTTTATTTATATCCCATCACAATTCCTGCATTGCGGAATAGAGTAGAAGACATTCCTGGCCTGCTGGATGGTTTTCTCAAGAAATACGCATTAAAACATGGAAAAATTATAAACAAAATTTCCAATCTAGTGGTAGATGAATTAATGAAATATCATTGGCCCGGAAACATTCGTGAACTTGAGAATGTTATAGAACGAGCTATTATTGTTTCGAATTCAGATACTATAAAAGCAAAAGATGTTAATCTTTTAATTGATAAGAAAACCAGATCTGAAAGGCAAAAGCCAGATTCAATTATTCCTCTTGAAGAAGCCGAACGAAATCACATTGTAAAGGCTTTGAATCATACTAACTGGCAAATTCATGGCAGTACAGGTGCTGCAGTATTGCTGGGGATTAATCCAAGTACACTTCGTTCAAGAATTAAGAAATTAAATATTTTTAAACCATCCTGATTACCTCTAAAATACCTCAGGGAAGATTCACCTGAGTTTTTTACCATAGGCATTTTTCTTTAATAACTATAGTATGGAATATCCCGTCTAATACTGCGACATTTGACTAATGTTGCGAAATATCGCAATAATATAAATATTCAACTCATCCTGCAAGATCACTAATAACCTGGCTTAATTGATTTTAGGAAGCCTGGCACGTCAATTGATGCAATTTAAGTACCTAAAAATCCTATTATGGTTTACCTTGTATTAAATGCTGAAATTTCACCTACGAAACTTCTTGAGTTTAATCAATCGAAGTTGACATTTATTGATGGACTTCATGGTATTAAAGGTTATTCGGGTTTTACAGAAAAACGTTGTCTCGATCTTAATATGCAGATTGCATGGCAAAATAAAGGGTCTCTTGAAGACTTTCTGAGTACAGAACACTACAGATTTTTCCGTGGAGCCATAATTACACTTAGTTCCAAAAATGAAATAAAAATTGTTCCAGAGAATCTTAAAAATAATGAGGAGGTAAATTAAAATCATATGTGGCATAATTATCTCAACCATATAATTTTTAACCCATTTAAGTTGATTAGGGGTGTTTTTATTTGGCTACCTCTCCTTGTTATTTTGTTTTCATGCAAACACAGCGAGAAAGAACATCGAATTGATGAGTCCCATGCACAAGAAAATGATAAAAGCATATACGCATTGGAAGGATTAGAGCATGGCCTTATACAATCACCAGTAAACATCCTTACTTCAAAAACAAGTGAACATATTGATCACAATATTGAAATTATTATCAATAAGGCAGACAGCTCAAGCAAAGTCAGTAATACTGGGCATTCAGTTCAACTTGATTTCGATAGCGGTTCGAGTATTCGGTTTAATGGTGTTGAGTATGAATTCCTGCAAGCACATTTCCATACACCTTCAGAACATCAAATTGATGGAATAACATATCCGATGGAGATTCATTTTGTTTGCAAAGAAGATACAGATGAAGCAAATTACCTTGTTGCAGGTGCTTTTTTTAAAATGGGAATGGAAAATCCATTTATTAGCTCTTTTATTGAAAAAATTCCTGAGTCACCAAAACACACTGCTAATTTAAGAGAGAACCCAGTATATATTGATGATTTGCTTTTACCAGAGGAACCGTTTAATGACTATTTTCATTATCGAGGATCACTCACAACAACACCATATACTGAATCGGTTGAATGGTTCATAATGAAAAAAATATTGGAAGCAACTCCAGAGCAAATACAACACATAAACAAACTTGAGGGCAACAATGCACGGCATGTACAGGCCTTATTTGGTAGAAATATTGAAAAATAATTAAAATCTATATATGAACACTTGTTAAACTTTTTTGTTATCCATTATATTTAATAACTATGAAAAATTATCTAATCATTATTGTTGCATTTTCACTTATTTTCAGTGGTTGTCAACTACAAACACCTGATAAAGAATCAAAGGATGATTCTTTTGCAAAATATGGCCAGGAATTCAAAGGAAAAATCGCCAAATCCTATGAAGAATCCGAAGAATGGTGGCCCTCCTCGCCTAAACCAGCTGAGGGAACACCCAATGTAATTCTTTTCTTGTTGGATGATACTGGTTTTGGTCATCTTGGATCTTTTGGTGGATTAACTGAAACAGCTAATATCGACAAGCTGGCTGAAAACGGATTGCGTTACAATAATTTCCATACAACGGCACTATGTTCACCTTCAAGAGCATCCATTATGGCAGCCAGAAATCATCATCGAATTGGATTAGGCTCACATTCATTGACTGCTATGGGATTCCCTGGATATAACGCATTTCCTCCTGAAAGCGGGAAATCAATAGCAAAGCATCTGCAAAAAGCCGGTTTTGTGAATTATGCCATCGGAAAATGGGACCATACTCCATTGTATGAAGTCTCAGAAACGGGTCCTTTTGATCGCTGGCCAAGTGGAGAAGGTTTTGACCATTATTACGGATTTATGGCAGCCGATGCCGACTGCTACCGTTCACTGGTTTGGCGCGACCATTACCCTATGGAAGACTGGGAAGGGAAAGAGCAGTATCATTATATGGAAGCCATGGCCGATGAGGCAATTCGAAACATAACAAGTCATATTTCTACTGCACCTGACAAACCTTTTATGTTGTTTTGGGCTCCGGTTGCTATGCATTCACCCCACCAGGCCCCTCAGAAATATATTGATAAATACAAAGGTAAATTCGATATGGGTTGGGATGAAGCACGGAAGATAATCCACCAGAAACAATTGGATATGGGTATCATTCCTCTAGGGACAAAACTTACCGATAGAACTGAAGAAATCCCTGCATGGGATGAACTCAATGATGGAGAAAGGAAGCTATACGCCAGGCAAATGGAGGTTTTTGCTGCTATGCTTGACCATGTGGATGACCAGATCGGAAGAATATGTGATAAACTTGAAGAAGTTGGGGAATTAGACAATACCCTCATTTTTGTAACTGCTGATAATGGTTCATCAGGTGAAGGTGGATTAACCGGTAGCTTCAATGAAACTTATGTATTAAACGGCCTGCAAACGCCATTCGAATCCAATATGCAGCATTATGATGAATGGGGAGGCCCGAATACCTATCCTCATTTTCATGCTGGATGGGCCCTGGCCGGTAATACTCCATTCCAGTACTTTAAGCAGATTGTTCACCGTGGTGGAATACAAGATGCCCTGGTTATTCACTGGCCTGCCGGAATAAAAGCCAAAGGTGAAATTAGGGATCAGTATCATCATATTACAGATATTGGAGCTACAATACTGGATGTAACAAAAACTCCTTTCCTCGAAGAATTGGATGGAGAGCCACAAATGGCACTGGATGGTAAAAGTATGGCCTATTCATTTGATGATCCTGATGCTCCAACCAATCATCCGGAGCAATACTATGAATTATTCGGAAATCGTGCCATTTATAAAGATGGCTGGAAAGCAGTTACAATTCATGCCAACCGAATGCCATGGGATTTAAATAAAGTACTCCCCTTTGATGAAGATGTTTGGGAACTATATAATATTGATGAAGATTTCTCAGAAGCAAATAACCTTGCAGAACAGAACCCTGAAAAACTGGAAGAATTAAAGACACGTTGGGATGAACTTGCCTGGGAAAACAATGTATATCCTTTATATGATGATATGATCATGCGTATCACCAAACAACAGGACAACCTCTTTGGCGACCGTAAAGAATTTACATACTATTATCCGGGAGCACAGCGTATTGCTGAAAAAGCTTCAGCACCGGTAAAAGGCAGATCCCATAGCATTGAGGTTTCTCTTGACCTGACTGGAAAAGAAGAAGGAGTAATTGTTGCATGTGGTGGATTTACTGGTGGATATACTCTATTCATTAAGGACAATAAAGTATATTACGATTATAACTACTACAATGGTTTATACTATACACTTGAATCACCAAAACTGGGAACAGGAAAAGTTGATATCAAATTTGACTTTGTTGAAAAAGGAAGCCCGAAACGCGGTATTCCTGGTGGAGTCGGTAAATTGTTTGTTAATGGAAAGCAAATAGATGAAACAATTTTAGAAGAGATGCATATCTCCACCTTCTCACTATCAGAAACTTTTGATGTAGGTATTGATGCCGGAACCCCGGTTTCTGATAAATATTCTGTGAAGAATCATTTCCCATATACAGGTGAATTGGATAAGGTTGTGTTTAAATTAACTGAATAGAATTATTTATTAACTTGAAAATTTTGCAAAATCTTTACGTCATAGTGTGTTTTCGGAAGTGGTTTTTACCATTACATCGGTCGTCTCTTGCCAGTTTCCTTGGTTGCTGTTGGCTGCTGACTTTTTGGGTGGGAGCCGTCGAAGCTCAGAACGTACAGACCGGTCATTATGCACCGGGCTGGAACGGCAACCTGAAAGCCGGTATGATGGCGCAGGACCCCGGTTTTTACATGCAGAGCACCACAATGTATTTCAATGCGCGCACATTCAAGGACGGATCTGGTAACACGGCTAGTTCGGACGCGACGGATTATTTGCTCACTTCCCTGGCACTGGTGTGGCGGCCGGATTTCAAGATTTTCGGCGGTGATTACCAGGCCGTAATAACGCCTGCGTTTGGAAACCTATCAGGCATGCCGGTGCTGGTCGACGGCTACCCTCAGGATGCCCCGGTTGGACTCACCGACATATTTTTCTCCCCGATTGGACTCGGCTGGCACTGGTCGGAATTTCACCTGGTTACCGCACTTGGGGGATTTGCTCCTACCGGAAAGTATGATTTTGGGAAGAATGACAATACCGGTTTAGGCTTTTGGACCGTCATGCCTTTCGCATTGGTAACCTACCGTACGCAAAAGGCTATCTTTGCAGATATGCCCCTGATGGCCACCGGTGGTTTATTTTATGAAACTCATTCAAACCAGCAGGGACGCAATTTCCGGCCTGGTGATAGCTTTACTTTTGAGGGGAGTCTCGGGCTAGAATTAACAGAACGTACCAGTTTAGGTCTTACCGGTTTTTTTTACCGGCAGGTCAGTAATCCCAGCGGATCCGATGCGGAGCCGGTGGACAAGTACCGGTCCAACGGCATTGGCTTGACCTTTTCCCAAGGAATCGGTCCGGTTAACCTAAATTTGCGTGTTTACCAGGATTTAGATGTTTACAACGGACCGGAAGGGACACTGGTCTTTTTTGATATAGCCTGGGGATGGCCCAAAAATAAGAGCAATTAAGTTGGATGATTAGTTACAAAACATCAATTTAAAAAAAAGGAGAAGTTATTATGAACAATGAAAATTTAGCCGAATGGACAGAAGAACGTGCCATTGCAGCCCTGGAAGAAAACAAACAAGTGATGATTCCGGGTCTGCGGGAACAGGCCGAAGGACAAAAAGTATACGTAGAGCATGAGTTTGCCAAATTAAAGGG
>JASJGS010000268.1:0-7270 GCA_033791445.1 Bacteroidales bacterium
TCTAATAACCAGTTTAAAGGTACTGTAACAGCTAATACAAAAATTACAGCTGCACCTAAGCCTACTGCTGTTGTTACTTTTTTAGAAACAGCAAGATATGAACACATCCCAAGGAACGTGGCAAATACCATATTGTCTATAAAAATGGATTTAACAAATATGTTAACTAAATTTTCCATTGGTATTTATTAATTTTTAGATCTAATTATCTTCAATAAGTCCTTTATTCCTGCTTCTTTGCACCCATATAATAATTCCTACGACCATGAGTGCCATAGGTGCCAAAATCATAAGACCATTGTTCTCATAACCAATATTATACAAGCCAATTTTTTCAATTACCGGCCAACCTAGAATTTCCCCTGATCCCAGTAGTTCTCTAAAGAATCCTACAATAACAAGAATTACTCCATATCCTGCTGCATTACCAAGACCATCGAGAAAAGCTGGCCATGGTTTATTTGTCATCGCAAAAGCTTCGAGTCTTCCCATTATTATACAATTCGTAATGATCAAGCCCACAAACACGGAAAGTTGCTTGCTAACATCATAGGCAAAAGCTTTCAAAAATTGATCAACCAAAATTACCATTGCGGCAATCACTGTCAACTGAACAATAATTCTTATCCTGGGTGGGATATAGTTCCTCAATAATGAAATAACAACATTTGAAACTGACAGAACAGCTACTACTGAAAATGTCATTACAATTGATGGCTCAAGCTTAGCTGTAACAGCCAAAGCAGAACAAATTCCCAATACCTGAACTGTAATTGGATTATCCTCATTAAGAGGATTTGTCAACAATTTCATGTTCTTTGAAGAAAATAATGGTTCTCTATCTTTCATTGTATAATTAATTCATATGCTGTTTAAAAAAAGCTTCATAATTGCCAAGGCATACATTTAACATATCTTCAAGGCCATTACAGGTTAAAGTTGATCCAGAAATGGCATCGACTTCATTCATACTATCAGGGTCTACAACGCCTTTTTTTACTTTAATGGAAGTAAATACACCATCAGGTGAAAAAATCTGTTTTCCCTTAAACTGGTCCTGGAACCAGGTTGTTGTAATTTCAGCTCCCAGTCCCGGTGTTTCACCATCATGATCAAAATTAGTACCCATAATGGTTTTGAAATCATCTTCGAAAGAAACATATCCATAAATGGGCCCCCATAGGCCTAAACCTCTAACTGGAAATACATAACTCTGACTTCCATTATCAAGGGTACCTACATATACTGGAAGATCTTTCTCTTCGGCTGGCTTACGTAATTGATCTTTGATATTTACCGTAAATGCATCAACGCCCTCTTTAATATTACCACTGACATCAACTACATAAGTCTCCTTAATATATTTATCATATAAGGATTCTGCATTTGTAGCATCACTTGTAACCCCAATGGAGCCAAGGATCTTTTTCTTTTGCTCAACCTCGATATTTTTTTGCTGCAACGGCTGTAAAACCATGGCTGCAGTAGAAAGGATAGCTGCCACCAGAATCACCATAACAGATGAAAAAATAAAAATATACGTATTGCTAAAACTTTTCATAAGACTATTGTAAATAAATTATGCTTTAACCTTAATTCTATTAAGTCTTTTCTTAATGTTTGCTTCTACAACATAATGATCAATAAGAGGAGCAAAAACATTCATGAATAAAATCGCCAACATAACCCCTTCAGGATAGGCGGGATTTAGAACTCTGATCAAAATTGCCAGGACACCAGTTAAGAAACCATAAATCCACTTTCCTTTTTCGGTTTGGGTAGCTGTTACAGGATCTGTCGCCATAAAAACTGCACCAAATGCAAAACCTCCCAATAATAAATGTTCCCAGGCAGGAAGTTCCATGTATGGATTTACAGCAAATACATTCAAGGTCAATGCCATAAGCAATCCTCCAGCGAACATGGAGGCCATAATCTTCCAACTTCCAATTCCGGTCCATAATAAGATTACTGCACCTATCATGATTGCCAAAAAGGAGGTCTCTCCTACCGAACCAGGGATAACTCCAAGAAACATATCCATTGTTGATGGCAAATTTCCCAGATTCCCAGCGGCAGCTTCAGCAAGCGGTGTAGCGCCGGAAAAACCATCTACAACCTTATCACCATGTTTTACCATTCCAGAAATCCAAACAAAATCGCCTGACATCCATCCAGGATAAGCAAAGAATAAAAATGCTCTAACTGTTAAAGCTGGATTTAAGATATTCATCCCTGTTCCACCGAATACTTCTTTTCCCAGGATAACAGCGAAGGCAACAGCTACAGCAAGCATCCATAATGGAGTATCAATAGGAACAATAAGTGGGATAAGAAAGCCTGAAACAAAATACCCTTCATTCACCTCATGCTTTCGGATTTGAGCAAAAATTATTTCAATGCCTAAGCCAACTACGTACGATACGACGATAAGTGGAAGCATTCTCAAGAAGCCAAAACCAAATTTTTGCAAAAAGGTAACATCTTCACCAAAGGCCAAGAAATGCCAGTGACCAACATTCCACATTCCAAAAAGTAATGAAGGGACAAGAGCGACCATAACAAGGATCATCGATCTTTTCATGTCCATGGCATCCCTTATTTGAGTCCCTTTTGGTTTTGTTACTTCATCAGGAACAAATAAGAAGGTTTCAACTGCATCAAACGTTGATTCGAGCACTTCAAATTTACCGCCCGCCACAAAGTTTGGTTTGATTTTGTCAATATAATTCCTTAAAAATTTCATTATATATGAATTATTAAATCAAAGATAAATTCTAACCTAATTCTCTTAACATGTAATCAAATCCTTTTCTCAGGATTGATTGCACCTCTGTTTTGGAAGTACATACAAACTCGCAAAGAGCCATATCTTCTTCTCCCACCTCATATATACCAAGGTTCTCCATTAGGTCAAAATCTTCAATAAGAATAGCTTTTAGAAGTTCAACAGGGTAGATATCCATGGGAAATACCTTTTCAAGCTGCCCGGTAATTACAAAATTCCGTTTACCTCCATTCAAATTCGTATCTACCACAAACTCTTTATTTGGCATCATCCAGCTAAAGTATGACATAGATGTGCTAAACTTATCGAGCCTAGGCATTATCCAACCAAATGCTTCATGGTAATTGCCTTCTGGAATTACAGTTAGTTGCTGATCATAAAATCCAATAAAACCTTCACGATTGATAGCTGTTCCTGTAAGAACATTACCACTTATATACCTGAGGTTTGATCCAGAAACGTTGGCTGCGAAAATTTCTTTTACTGAAGTCCCCAGCTTAGATGTATAGTACATAGGGTTAGATACCTCTGACCCGGTCAATGCAATAATTCTTCCGGCATCAAGTTGACCTTTCTCAAATAATTTACCAATATTAACAACATCTTGCGGATTTAAAACCCAAATGATTTCTCCTTTATTTATTGGCCTTGTGTTATTAATTTGAACACCTACACAACCAGCCGGATGGGGACCATTGAATTCATTAATCTCAATTTTATTGATCTTTCCAAAAATAGATTGGTCAATTGTTCCCTCCTTAACACCTATGGATATTTTGCCATCGGTAAGGTTTGATAATGCATCAATACCGGTTTGGAATGATTTGGCAGAGTCTTTCAGTAAAAAGTTTACATCAGGAGCAATTGGCGCAGTATCGAATCCAGAAATAGAAATTCCTCTGGGCTTGTCTTCAGGATTTGCAATGATGTTAAATGGACGTTGCCGGATAAATGGCCAAAGACCTGAACCCAAGAGGTTTGCAATAATATCCTCGCGAGATAGAGTCCCAGGATCAGCTTTTTTAAAGGATACTGCAGCATCCTTGCCATCTGACTGGACAACTACTTCGAGAATTTTCCTTCGTTCTCCCCTTATAACAGCAACAACTTTTCCACTTACTGGTGATGTAAATTTTATGTCTGGCCTATATTTATCAAAAAACAAAGGTGAACCAGCTTTAACTTCATCATCTACTTTTACAGAAAGCTTAGGGATAAGTCCAGGAAAGTCAGTAGGTTTAAGAGCAAATAATTCAGTACTTGGAGCTGATACGAGGTTTTGTTCGGCCTTGCCTTTAAGCCTTATATCCAGCCCCTTTCTTATTCTTACAGCCATGTTAAACTTTTAGTTATTTTAGTTTTGACAAAAATATGTAATTTTTGATTTAAAATCGTTCTGAATAACCAAATATTCAAAAAGACAAACATACAAATTTGTTAATATGTTGGGAATTAAATAATATTGGAACAAATGTTGTTAAACATATTTTTAATAACCGTAAATATCAATATTCCTAATGATAAAGCACACAAGTAACACCATAATATATTATTATAAAAGGGTAATTTTACTTCTTCACCTGATAATCTTGACTTTAGCAGCTAATTCACAAGGATCCCTAGAAGGAAAGGATTCTTTGTTGCAAACAAATCATATATTTTATAATACAATTAAAACCATACAGTTACACAAGGCAGAATGGGAGTTATCATATCCCATTATTGAACTCAATAAAAATGAAAAACTAATACTCAGCTTTGATGAGCTTGCAGACAATGTTGGAGATTATTATTACACATTTATTCATTGTGATGCTACCTGGAATTCATCATCACTTCTTGAGCAAGATTATCTGGATGGATTTCCGGAAAATCAGATTAATAATTATGAATATTCCTTTAATACTTCTGTAAAATATATTCACTACAAGTTATCCTTTCCTAATGAGGACGTGAATTTTAAAGTCTCTGGAAATTACATTTTACTAGTTTATAATAATTACGATAATTCTGATGTCCTTTTTACAAGAAGATTTATGGTTACTGAAAACCTTGTAGATGTAATCGCCTCCATGAGGAGGCCTGCTAATACAAATTTTTTTGATGATGGACAGGAGGTGCAAGTTACGGTTAAACATCCGAGGTATGCAGTATTTGATCCATATAGTGAAGTAAAGGTGGCCATAAGTCAAAACGGCCGTTGGGATAATGCAGTATTGTTTGACAAACCTTCCTTTGTTAGAACCTCGGAATTAATTTATGACTTCGACAGAAGGAACATTTTCTATGGGGGAAGTGAATATCGAAACTTTGATATCAAAAGTATGCGATACCAGACAGAATACATCCAACATATTGATTTCAAGCATCCTTATTTTCATGTAAGCCTTTCTCCGTCACAATCAAAAGCCCGAATTTCATACTTCTATCAGGAAGATATTAATGGTCGATATTATATACGGATACAGGAGGGTGTGACAAATGCAACAGAGGCAGATTATGTAAAAGTATATTTTACTCTAAAAATGGAATATCCCTTAACCTTTGGAGAGCTATATGTATTTGGTGCTCTTTCAGACTGGAATTGCAATGATGACAATCATATGATTTACAATTATGACACAAAGGCCTATGAAGGATCCCTTCTACTTAAACAGGGATATTATAATTATGAGTATGCCGTTAAAGAAATGGGAAGTGCATTTGCAGATAATACTGTAATTGAAGGCAGTCATTATGAAACTGAAAACGATTACATTGTTCTAATTTATCACAAAGGAGCTGGCTCAAGGTATGACCGTTTGGTTGGGTATTCCATGGCTAATTCACTTACAAACATCCACTAAGAGTTTTATACTTTATAAGCCATTTTTGTTCACCATTAAATTAAGAACAAAAACCCTACTTATAAAACCTGAAATATTTCATATTATTTGGATATTCTAATTTATATTTTTGAATCCCAATTACAAATGCATATATATTCATTTTAAACTGTAATACTATGATAGACAATTTATTTCAGGTACCGAAGGCCGAGAATGAACCTGTATATTCTTATGCTCCTGGTACAATAGAAAGGAAAGCTTTGAAGGAAGCAGTTGCCGAGGCAAGATCACAGCAGATTGAGATCCCAATGTACATTGGTGGTAAGGAAGTCAAGTCTGGGAATCTTGTGGAAATGCACCCACCACATGATATTAACCATAGTCTAGGACACTATCATAAGGGTGATGCGAGTCATGTTCAGATGGCGATTGATGCTGCTCTTAAAGCTAAAGAAGATTGGGCCAATATGCCCTGGAGATCAAGAGCTGCAATTTTCCTGAAAGCAGCATCTTTACTTGCCGGGCCCTATCGCTATAAAATGAATGCAGCTACTATGTTGGCGCAATCTAAAACTGCTTTCCAGGCAGAGATTGATTCAGCCTGTGAAGCCATTGACTTTTGGAAGTACAATGTACAATTTATGTCTGAAATATATGCACCACAACCAAGGTCATCAGAAGACGTTTGGAACAGACTAGAGCAAAGACCATTGGAAGGATTTGTGTTTGCCCTTACTCCCTTTAATTTTACTTCAATAGCTGCCAACCTACCAACAGCTCCTGCTATGCTTGGAAATACAGTCGTTTGGAAGCCCTCTAATACTCAAATATATTCCGCTAAAGTTCTCATGGAGATTTTCATGGAGGCTGGTTTACCTGATGGGGTTATTAACCTTGTATTTGTATCAGGTCCAGTTGCGGGAAAAGAAATCTTCTCACATCCTGATTTTGCCGGAATTCATTATACAGGTTCTACAGAGGTATTTCAAGCGATTTGGAAAGAAATCGGAAACAACATTCACAAGTTCAAGACCTATCCTAGAATAGTAGGTGAAACGGGAGGTAAAGACTTTGTTATGGTTCATAAATCATCCAAACCATCTCAGGTAGCAACCGCACTTACCAGAGGCGCTTTTGAATACCAGGGACAAAAATGCAGTGCTGCTTCAAGAGCTTATATTCCGGACAACCTGTGGCCTGAAGTAAAAGAGATACTTGGAAACCAGCTTGGTGAGTTGAAAATGGGAGGTGTAGAAGACTTTTCTAATTTTATGAATGCTGTTATAGATAAAGTAACCTTTAATAAGCTAGCTAGCTATATTGACAATGCTAAAAAAGATAAAGATGCTGAAGTTATCTTTGGCGGTAATTATGATGATAAGAAAGGTTATTTCATTGAGCCAACCGTAATCTTAACAACTAACCCTCATTACATTACAATGGAAGATGAATTGTTTGGGCCTGTGCTTACAATTTATGTTTATAAAGCTGACAAGTTTGAAGAAACATTAGACTTACTTGATAAGACCTCAACCTATGCACTTACTGGAGCCATTTTTTCTAAAGATAGAGCTGCAGCACAATTAGCTACTGATAAACTGGTAAATGCTGCTGGGAATTTCTATATTAATGATAAGCCAACAGGCGCTGTGGT
>JASJGS010000269.1:0-17533 GCA_033791445.1 Bacteroidales bacterium
TTATGCATGTAAAACTTTCTCATATTTATTCTTGTGGGAAGTAGGACAAATCAGGCCTGTACCAACCTGTTTTAGTCTCAAACTTCCTTAAAGCGGACATAAACTTATTCCAGATCTCCATGGACTGCTTTGACAATTCGGGATTATTCTTGTTTATCTCTTCCATCAAGCTCCAAAATTTTGCCTGGCTTTTTCCAGACTCGGAATAAATGTAATATGGCATTTCAGTTCCAATACTACCCATAAAGGTTTGCCACCCATTTTGAATATTATTACTGGAGTATAGTTCTACAAACTTTTTGAAAGCTGTTTCAATTTCTTTTTCCATGCCAGGTATTCCAGAACAAAAACCCCAGTACATAAAAGTGTTCTCATCAGTATTCTCAATCATATCCTCCGGAGTGTATGATAAATCGGGTCTGGTGTACATTATCATAGGTTGTCCATATTCATACGTTCCGGTAAACATTTCATGCATTTTAGTGAATTCTTCTTTCCCCATTTTTCCCATAAGCTCATTAGATGCTGCAAATACATCATCAATATCATCGAGGCTACTAATTGGGACAACGAGGTAGTAGTGATTATCCTCAGTTACATAAAGAAATATGGGGTACCGGTAGTTGTGCTCTTTAAAAGAGTCCATGGCATTTTTGAAGGCCTTTTCATATTCTCCAACCTTTGAGGGCTTAACTACTTCCTTCCAAACCATTAAAATTTGAGATTTTGGCTTTTCTTCCTGTCCATAAGTGAAAAATGAACAGCTTCCAATCAAAAGGATGATTAAAAGCGAAATAAACTTTTTTGTTTTCATGGCAATTTGATTTTTTTGATCAAAAAATAAACATATCGATACAAGTTACATATATTGAGGGTAATAGCAAAATATATTTTTGACCTTCAATTTCAATCAGACTGAAATAATCTCCTATAATCTGCGTTATAACTTAGATGATTGTTAAATTTTAACCCTGGTAAGTCAATCATTCTTATTAGAATATATGTATTTTCTGGGTGGGTAGCTGGTAATCTTTTGATCTAATTGAGTGTTTTCTGTGCTGGTTGGTGCTGTCTATTTCAGTGTAATAAAACTTCCTTACTATGAATGAATTAAATCAGAAAAGAACAGAAAAAGATCAAAATCTAAACAATCAAATATCAAGAATACTCTGGTGGTTTTCTACTGCTATTCCCGAAACTATCGAGGATTGTGTTTCAGATAGAAACCGAGCAAAAATCATAGGCCTTGGAGTAATTTTCACATGGATATATGCAACCATTGCCTGGATGTATTTCTGGTCAATAAACGTTCCAAATCCAATCTTATATATCCCATTGGGATTGTTTATTGGGTTTGGTATTCTTACTATTGATAGGATGCTTATAGCCTCTATAAGTAAGTATAAAAAGAGTTTCATTGCCATTGGGTTCAGAGTTTTGTTGGCTTTCTTTTTGGGTGCTTTCATAGCACAACCATTAATCCTGTGGATGTTTCAGCAGGATATTAATACAGAGATTTCTATAGTGCAGGATGCAAAAGTGATGGAGAAGAAGCAGGAGCTGGAAGGAATATATTTATCTGAGAGAGAAAGCTTGGATACAAGAAGAGATGAGATCCTGCTGGAAAAGACCCAGAAATACCAGGCAGTCGAAAAGGCAGAAGGTGAATTTTTAAAAGAGATTGATGGAACTGGTGGTTCAATGCGCTACGGAATTGCAGGTGTTGCCGCAAGGAAGGAAGCAGCCTTAAAAAGAGCACAGGAGGAAAACACACGTTTTGAAACAGAGAATGGAGTAACTTTATTGGGAATTGAGAGCAGACTTTCAGCAATCGATAATGAAATTAATGCAGATATCAATAACTACAGGCAGAATAATATGACATCCGGATTTCTTATCAGAGTAGAAGCGCTGCAAAGCCTGTTTGATAAGGATACCACCGGTGCATTAAAGAAACGTTACTTTCTAATACTATTCATTCTCATTCTATTTGAGTTGATACCTATTATTAGTAAGCTATACCTTTCTACCGGATCCTATGATGAAAAAGTAAAAATCCGTGATGAAATAGAAATTGAAATGGCCGTTTCCAATAAGGAGCGGGAGCTTGAACTCAAGCATTTAAATAATGATCTGGTAAAAACGGAAGATTCTGAGTTACTCAAAAGACTTTACACAGGAAGCACTGATCAAAGAATGGATAGAGTTCAATCAGATATTGACAAATGGCGAGCCAATGAGAATGGATCCTTTGATGAATTATGTTCAAAAGTTAAGGCAGAAGTACTGTCCAGTTTTGACAGTTAATTCCAGCCTGTAGAATCAATTATTGAAAAAGCTTGTTACTGTAAAATGTTTTATTTTACTAGGAATTAATTAATTCACCGTATGCGATAGGATCCAGGAGATTATCCAAGCTGGAAATGTCCTGAAGTTTTATTTTAACAAGCCAACCATCACCGTATGGATCTGCATTGATAGTCTCAGGGGTATCCTCCAGAATAGGATTTACTTCCAAAACTTCACCTGCCACTGGCATTAGAAGGTCAGAAACTGTCTTAACCGCTTCAATAGTACCAAAAACTTCTTCTTTTTCAAGGGTTTCTCCCTCAGTTTCAATTTCAACAAAAACAATGTCGCCCAGTTCGCCCTGAGCAAAGTCAGTAATACCAACAACTGCCACTTCGCCTTCTAAACGAATCCATTCGTGATCGTTTGTATACTTCAAATTTTCAAGAATATTCATAATGCGTAATTTTAAAGTTAAATGGGATTTTAAAAGTAGTAAGAATTGTTTTCACAAGGAAAATGTTATCGAACATTTTTTGATAAGTTATAAACTAATTTATAAGCAGTATATTTAGCTATGGAAGTTTAGTACTACTGGGCTAGAGTAAAGCGTAAACTAAAACCTATGTTAGTATTGTAGGTAGGAAAGGTTCTTGCAATATAGGGTTGTTTGTTTACAATTCTGTCAAAGAATAGCCTAAGGTTAAATCTGTCACTTAAAACATAATCGGCTGTAAACTTTAAAGTAATAATTCGTTGGCCGGCAGTTGGTTCATTTGTCTCTTCTACTATTTTCCTCATTACGGTAACATTATCTCTGATAGAAACATCGGCTCTAAGGTTCAAATCACTTTTAAATTCCTTCTGCCCACCACCAGCTTTGATGACAAACTGAAGATCATTAAAACGATACCCGGTTCCAAAAACAATTTCATCATTGCTAATCTGCGTCAATTGGTTGTTTGAAAGGCTAAGAGACAATGTCCTTGATTTCTTAATTTCAGCTCTTGTGGTGATGCCATTTCTCCAAACCATATCGATATTAATGAGTGGGCTAAACTGTTCATTTAGTGAGACAGCGGCAATATCATATTCAGGAAGGAAATTATAATCCAGGCCTCTGAAACCTTCCGATTCATCAAAATTCAAATTGGTTCGGTATGCGCCTATATCATATGAGGATCGGTAGATATGAGAAAGTGTAATTGAGCGAAAATGTTTTTTAATGAATTCAAGCCTGTTTAAGCCATCAAATGTTAATCTCCAGTTGGGTAAGATATCCCAAATGGATGGAAGGGCATCCAATCCAATTCTGTTTGGATCTCTGTTTGCATAGGTAGCCAGAAAGGCTGGAATAAGAACCTCCTGAGAAGTCACATCATAACCATTTTTGTAATCACCTTCGATGGGTAAACCTGTTTCCGGATCGATATCGGGATTATAAGAAGGGTCGCTGGCTTGCCTGTTATTGGCCAATCTTTCAGAGATGATAACCGTATTTTCAATAAACCTGTTAAAGTTTGCTGATTGATAATTATTGTCGGAGGAAACTTTTTCAAACGAGGTTCCAAGTGTAATATATGACATACTAAAGTTCCCTGAATATATTGGGTTCCGCGCACTATCCGGAAAATTCCCATTCATGTCTGACAGGTAATAAGCTCTGTAATTTTGTGATATTCTTCTATTGGCAGTAAGGTCAATTCTTAAGCCCCGAATAGGTTCAATGGTACTTCTGAAATTAAAGTTTTCACTATGTGTCATAAGGTAGGCAGCATTAAGAACCGTATCTGTTGTCAGCCAACCGTTCCGTACAGCATTATCTGCAAAGCCCCTATCCTGGTAACCCAGTATAAATGGAATTCCTGGAGCATTAACCCCATCTACTTTTGAAATCCCCATAACTTTTGTCTTGGGTAAATAACCGGGTAAAACAGTTCCCTCGTTCTGAGAGTAGGAAAGAGATATATTTCTAACTCCCATCAATATCCTTGTGGTAACCTCAGTAATCATGGTTAGAGGGTTGGGTTTTCTTTCCACCTGGCCTTCTACAATTACGGAAGTATTATTATAATCCTGATCGGCAGTAAATATTACTCTCCTTTCATTATCTATTTTTACATTCCCTTCAATTTCATTATTATCGCTATCAAAAACTTTTACTGTAACATCTTCAGTCATGAGCTTATGATTTATAGCTTTGGGCTCATTGGCTTTTAGCCGCATATTCTCTCTCTCGTAAGTAACAGATTTGTATCTTTTTTCTTGTTCCTTACCAAGATTTCCGCTCCTGCTTTTTTGATTCACATCTCTGAGATATCCTATTTTGTTGTAAAGGTTTACCAGGTTCAGTTGACCATTTAACTGGCCAGTATTAGAGTTTTGAATCCTATTTCCGAGGTTGATATTTGAAGAGTCAGGAAATTGGGGGCCGGTATGCCAATCATAAGTAGCATTATACCGGGCAGTTAAAGTAACCCAATCTAAAAGCGGAAGTTTATTGATGGGAACGGTGTAAGAAACATTAAAAGAGTGGTAGTAATGTGTATTCCGCCCAAAATTTTTCAAGCTTACCAGAACCGAATCTTTCCAAATGTCATATTCATCCTTATATCTGTTTTTATCTACACCTCCTTGAGGCTCATCAATCCTGGCAATATTTCCTGCAGTAAAGTCGAACTTCAATGACTTTGTAATATCCCATCTAAGATCATAATACCTATTCCAGAAGAAATCTTTTCTGAAAGTAGGGTTTATCAACAAGTCGGGGTTATCTATATTTCTTGTTTTCACCTCATTATAAAATCGGGTAATATCCGTTCTAAAAGACAGGTAATTTGGATAGGGTGTGAAATTGAAATCTTTAATCAGTTTTAGTGCCTTGCCATTGAGTGCTTGCGTATTTTGAAAGGGGGTAATATTTTTTGGGTTCGGGTTGTAGATATAGGATAAACCTCCTCGATGGTTTTTCTCTACATTTATTTCAGTTTTTACATTTCTGGAGAGTATTTCATTGAAGGCATAATGAGCCGAAAAGTTTGCGGGGTCCCAGGGTTTTGGCTTGGCACTTCTTTTGGCCACATTTACATTGGTAAAATTTATACTCCTTCTTCGAGTGTAGTCCTGGGCATAATACTTAATTGAGTCTTTTTCTTCTTTTGTTTCAGCATGTGAAAGAGCTGCTTTTAGTGGGATATCTGGATCCATTGGGTTGTATTCGGGATTTACAACACTTTCTGAATGGCCTAAATACATTGGAATATTTACATTGGCTTTTTCAGGGAAAAACTTTCCTAGCTCCAGGTTCGCGGATATATCATACTCCAGGACCTCCTCCATAGCCCGCTGACCTACTTTTTTTTCAATGCTACCGAAACCTGGTTTAATAGTTTGTCCGGCAAGATCAATCGATCCGAAATCAGCCAATTGGGCTTGTAGCCGCGCATTGGCAGCCCAACCGCTTTTATTGTCAAAATCAGTAAGTCTCAACTCATTTAGCCAAATTTCCCCTGATTTTGACAGACCATCGTCCACCAGATCATTAACATTCTGGTGGGGGTTTCGGATACCCAGCATAATTGTTCGAATATTACTTAAATTGGGATTACCAGCAATTTTAATTTTTTTACCATCCTTGCTAATACTGTAGATATCACTTGGTTTTATGTTTGATCCGATTCTTCGTAGAGCAGCATTTCGAAGTAATTTCAATTCCTGGAAATCTTCAAGATTAATTTCAACCCGGTTTTCTTCTGGCCAGACAATATATCTGTCGTTTTCATCATCGTCGTTGTATCTTCCAGGAGGAGTTACTTTTAAAGGTACTTCATATTCATAGTAATTATCTCTATAATCTGTTCCCAAACGAATAAAAACGGAAAGCTCATCATCAGTTAAAGATTCTTCTGGCAGCGCCTCAGCATGAATCTCCATCTGAAGTTTTTTATATTTTCGGAAATCAAAATCTGTATTTTTGAAAGCTGCACGTGCGTCTCCATCTTCAAGATCTTTGATATATAGTGACATAGACTGCTCATTCAGTTGCTGCAGTTGTGGATTTGTTGGGTCAATTTCACGATTAAATCCTGGAGGAAGTACATAGTTTACAGGTGCTTTGCTGGAATTCTCTTCAATGTTAACAGCAGAGATTTCGAAAAAACCAGGTGTGGGTTGTGGCACTGAAATATTTTCCCCTCCTTGTAGCAAAGAGTAATCATATTTTCTCCACTCTCCCCTAACCAATTCAAGTTCCGCAAATCTTAATATTACTGGATTTTCAAATCCCTTGAGAAACATTCTCATGAAGCGAATTGATTTAAAATCCTGGATTGAACCAATGGCTCTATTATAATCTGTGAGTGGAATTTTAAACTGGTACCAATTGACTGATGATTGCTGCCCATTGGCAAAAGTAACATTTGCCGTTACAACATCAGTTACATAGTTCTGTCCAATTTGCATTCTATCAGGTTTGATGTCAACCTTATACTGAAAATAGCTTTCTGTTTCACCAAGGGTATTATCCCTGTTAATATCCTCAACATCAGGCAATGTAGAGGCTGAAGTTGGATAGGATTCGTTAGATTGCTCAGCGGTTGGAGAATTCCCTTCCAATCCATTGTACTTCTTATACCTTTCGAGTATACCCAATCTTTCTGCGTCATAATCGCTTCCACGATAATAATGGTAGTTATCGGTTGAAGGGTCTAAAATCATTTGCTGAAATACCAGAGGATCGACAATAGCCTGTAAAGAATCAAGGTAATCCTGGAAAAAACTTTGTTCATCACTGTCAAGAAGTCCATCCAATCCAATATCCTGGTATGTTCTTGAGTTAATATCATTATCAAAAGCATTGACCAGGGATTGTTTGGTTGGTACTCTTCCCCAAACTGTTGTATCCACATCAATTACCTCAGGAGATGAGGGAAGTCCATTTTCAAAGCCTTTTCGTGAATCATTTAAGATATCTTCTGAAATATCTCCAAGGTTAAAGTATAGTTCACCACCTTCATGTCCCGGATCTTCTACAAATGGATCCATTACCCAAAATTTAATGTATTGAATGTTTGCAGCTTCAAAATCATTAGTTTGTACCTCACGCATTATACCTCCCCATCTTGTTTCCGGATCAGCCAATGTACCATCTGGATTTACACCTGATGTGTAGGATGTGGGTTCCGTGTCATAGTTGTAGGGCCCCTTTTCATCCGGGTAAAGTGCTAAATTCAAAACTGCAATATTGGTAGGAATTCCACTTGGACTTTCTTTATTGGGCCATATTTCACTTTCAAATATTTCACGGACGAAATGGCTTGACTGGTAATCTGGATTATTCTTAATATAGTCTGGAGTTGAGGAGTTATTTCTCAGAAATAGAGGATCGATATAATACCAGGCAAGTTTTGATCGGTTATAACCGGTAATTCGATTGTTTCTTATTTGCTGTTCTGGAAATAAATCTGATTGCCCGAATGGTACACTGGATACAACCCAGGCATTCAGAGACTTCATGTCAATAGAAGTTTCACTGCCCTCAAAATCATCAATGTAAGAGGTTCCTGATTTACCAATGGCCTTTGAGGCCCCAGGTATAAGCTGGGCAAATTCTCCGGTAAATCGTATACTTGAAGGAGCTTTGGTTTCAATAAAGGGCAACCAGTCAACAATATTTGTTAATAATTGTGATTCTGTCTGATAGGAAGTATTAAGTCCCCACATAATGTTAGACATGGGTTCTTCCCCAATATTAACTTTCTGGGTTAGGGGCCTCTCATTTAAGTTTAGTAAGGTACCTCCAATATTGAAATTGTCACTAATTTTATAGTTGAGATGCGTACCCAAAAGTGTTTTTGTCTGTATTGCAAACAACTGGTTGCTCTCAAGTGAAACCTGGATGGGAGTTTGGGATTCAAGAAGTCCCGGATTTATAATTTTTACTCTACCCAGATTGTAGTCAACTGTGTAGTCGACATTTTCAGTTAGTTGAATTCCACCTGCCACAACTTTTACGGATCCTTTAGGAACATTCAAAGCATTTAAAGCAATATCAGAACTTGAGGAAGAGGAAAAACTACCCGAAAGAAGGAATTTATTTTTTTCTGAGATCTGCTGTGCTTTCGTTTTTGTTGAGTCGTAAAGTTCCTGGAAAATATATTTTGATGCAATCGCATCATTGCCAATTTTTTCACGGAGATAAGACCCAAATGGTTCCAGGACAGGAAAGATAATACGACCATTTTCCGGATAAATTGTAATGCCTGGCATAAAGTCAAACCTTCCATCAGGGTTGGGCTCCAGCTGTGAATCAAGGTTGTCAAGGTTCAATACTTCCAGTAATATTTTATTTGCTATTGCTCCATCAGAAATATAGTTTACAGCATTTCCTGATTTATCATCCTGGTATAAAACATGCAGTTGAAAGTCTTTTTGATTTACCTGGTAGGCGCCAATTGAATAAATATTTTTCATCATCAGATCCCAGGTGGGGAACTTTGGTGTGAGATTGGTTCCTTTTAGTAATTTTAGAATCAGAGTATTTGGAGCGGGCATGCCGTCAGTTGTTAATTCTCCAACCCTATAAACCTGCCCATTGAGTGTATATTCGTAGGCTACTCCCAGCACCTCATCAGCATTAAGTGAAGTATTCAAAGAAATATAACCCAACTTCCGGTTTATAGTAAACTCCCTTTCGGTAAGTTTCCTTGCGGTTTCAATTTTTTCATAATCCTGCCCGATTACAAATCCTGGTTCCAGGGGGGCCAATGTTGAAGTAATGTTGTTTATATCCCTAATCCCTGAATAGGTGGTTGATAAAGATTCATATTGCCCGTTTAATAGGTTATCAGGAATTACACCAGACTGGGTTTGCTGAAACTCAGGAACGGAATTGTAGATATTTGCACTTGATTCAGCAAGGTCCATAAATCCAGCAATATTTCTTGATTCTTCAAACCTATTCGATTTGTTGGTTACCCAGATTTCGATTTTTTCAATGTTGATACCAGTATTTATTATTGGAAGGTTTTTCAGAGCCTCGTCGTAGTTGTCTCTAAAGTAGTGCGACAAGAAGAAGTGTTTGTTTCCTTCATAATCTATCGCTTCAACATCAAATTCGTCTATCTGAGCACCACCTTTTACTTCAATAACAGAGGTTTCTCCTTTTTGTTGAGAGAATATGGTTGCAATTGATAATTTTCCAAACTGGAATTCGGTTTTTAGTCCAAAAAGGCTTTGACTACCTGTGATTAATGTTCCTGGTAAAGGAAATGTCACGTTTCCTGCCTCAATTTTTTTAATGATCTCATCTTCTTTACCGGCATATTCCAATTTGGTTTGATTCTCGAAATCAAATGTTGCCTCCGTATTATAATTGACACCCAGCCTTACCTTGTCACCAATGGTACCCGTAACATTCATTTGGATTTTTTCCTGAAAATCGAAAGTCGTTACCTTTCTTAAGCGTTCAGAAAGTGTTGGATTGTCAATTCTTGAGATATTTACACCAAAAATCAGCTCAGCTGATCCCTGAGGAACAATGTTTATCGCATTGCTTCCAAAGACTTTGTCAAAACCTTCACCTCCAACCCTGAATTCAGGAATTAGGGAAGTTCTAAAATCTTTCACATTACCAGTAGCTTTTTGTCTCCAGTACTCTCTCATTTCCTGGTCGAATTTCCATTTCTGGTATTCCTCCAGTGACATGGTGACCGGTGGCCTGTAATTCAGATCTCCAATTTTCTCGTAAATAGTGTACTGGTTGCTAGAGGCATCGTAGATAACAGATTTTTTAATATTGGAAGGAGAAGCCAAATATAATCCTGATTTGTACCCTGGAATAAAGGGATTGCCTGAATCGTCACCGAATGGATATCTTAGATCTGGTGTAGTATCCAGGGCAGTAGAGTCCTGAAATAAATAATCTAAATCGAGTTTGTAAAAATGACTGTTTGAGGGCTTTGAAAAGCCTGGTAAACAGCCGACTATAAGCCAGATCAGGATAAAGGCAGGGCCGAACACAGAATATTTAGATGTACTCTTCAATAGTGTTCAGGATATAGGGTCTATAATCTATTTAATGCTTCCCGGAGTAAATCTTCAACTGAAATTTTAGGGTTCTTTGAAATTATTTCATCAACAATTTTTGTGACAGATGATTTTGAAAACCCCAAGGTAGCTAAAGCAGATAACGATTCTTCTTTGATCCTATTGCTTGAAATATCAAATATTTCACTCGTTTCAGATGTTTTGCCCACTTTATCCCTTAAATCAACAATTACCCTCTGAGCTGTTTTTGCACCTATCCCTTTTATGTTTTTTAGAACTGGCACATTGCCTGTAGTAATTGCAACTTTAACCTCTTCCGGAGTAAGTGCCGAAAGAATCATCCTGGCAGTATTTGCACCAATTCCTGAAACGGATAAAAGTAGCTGGAAAATTCCTCTTTCTTCAACACTAGAGAATCCATACAAAAGATGAGCATCTTCACGGACTATCTCATGGATGAATAATTTAGCTTCAGATGTCTCATTAAGTTGAGAGTAGGTATTCAAGGAAATATTGATCAGGTAGCCAATATTTCCAATATCTAATACAGCATTGGTAGGTGTAAGACTTGTGATCTTACCATTAAGATACTCAAACATAGGGTTTACAATAAAATGAACAACTAAAATAGCCAAAAAAGTACAAGGAGGTAATAGTTAGGCCGAATATTTAGAATAACCTTTGGAATATTTACAAATTCAATATTTGCAGGATTTTTAGGAACTAACTATTATCTGCCTCTTCAGTGTACGGAAAGTGAGGATTAAAGTTTCGAAAAAACATACTGGTTGAATGTTGTGAAATTATTGGTTTACTGACACTTAGTATCGATGGCCTCGATTTAAAGTTTTAAGTATAAAAAAGGGGGCTGTTAAACCCCCTTCAATTATTAAAACGAAATTAAAGCTTATTCTTTCTCAGCGTAGTACTGAGCATCAATAACTGCAATGGCTGTCATATCAACAATCTCTCGTACAGTACTTTCCCTCTGAATAATATGAATTGGTTTATTCACACCCAGAAGAATTGGGCCTATCACTTCAGCACCACCAATTTGTTGCATTATTTTATATGCAATGTTTCCAGAATTAAGGTCCGGGAATATCAAGGTGTTTACTTCCTTTTTGTATAATTTTGAAAATGGAAATACTTTATCTCTCAACTTAGTGTTTAAAGCAAAGTTTGCTTGCATTTCACCATCAACAATTAAGTCTGGATACTCAGCATGAAGCCTATTAACTGCAGCTCGGACAGTTTTTGGACTTTCCTGATCAGCTGATCCAAAATTTGAGTAGGAAACCATTGCGATTCTGGGTTCTATTCCAAATCTTTTGACCTGCTCTGATGCCAACAGGGTTGTATCCACAAAGTCCTGGACATCTGGATTTACATTCATTGTAACATCAGCAAAGAAGAGAGGTCCACGCTTGGTTATAACCATGTACATACCAACAATATGCTTTTGTTCTGTAGGGCCAACAATATCAAGGACAGGACGAATGGCTTCTGTATATTTCCGTGTCATACCTGAGATATAAGCATCAGCATCTCCCTGTTCCACCATCATTACTCCAAAGTAATCTCGGTGTTTCATTTTTTCTTTTGAGGAGTTATGCCCAATTCCTCTTCTTTTTCTTTGTTCGTAGAATATCTTAGCGTATTCCTGTCTTCTATCTGTTACTTTTTTACTGGAAGGATCAAGAATAATTGCAGTCTCTAACTCAAGTCCATTTTTTTCAATCGTCTTTTTTATTTTACTCTTTCTACCAAGGAGAATTGGCATGGCTATTCCCTGATGAATGATATCCTGTGCTGCCTTCAAAATAGTGAGGTTTTCCCCTTCAGAAAATACTACTTTTTTGGGATCTTTAGTTGCCTTTAACCTTATGGTTTTCAGTATTTTAATATCATAACCAAGACGTTTGTTCAATTCTTCAGCATAGGCATCCCAATCTGTAATTGGATTGCGTGCTACTCCGGAGTCCATTGCTGCTTTTGCAACAGCAGAAGCAACATTTACTATTAATCGTTGGTCCATGGGTTTAGGAATGATGTATTCCTTACCAAATACCAGATTTTGAACATTATAGGCTCTGTTTACATAATCAGGAACTGGCTCCTTAGCAAGATCAGCGAGGGCTTTTACGGCTGCAATTTTCATTTCCTCGTTAATTTTCGTAGCCCTTACATCTAATGCACCTCTAAATATAAATGGGAAACCGAGTACATTGTTGATTTGATTCGGATAATCTGACCTCCCTGTGGCAAAGATTACATCATCCCGGGTTGCCATAGCATCTTCATAGGTTATCTCAGGATCAGGATTGGCCATCGCAAAAACAATGGGGTTTGGGGCCATAGTGGCCAGCATTTCTTTTGAAATCATACCACCTACTGATAGGCCCAAACAGATATCAGCATCCTTCATTGCATCGGCAAGGGTATTCAGATCACGAGTAGTGATAAATTCTTTTTTAGACTCATTTAAATCGGTACGTTTACTGTTGATAACACCCTTGCTATCAACCATTACTACGTTTTCAGGTTTAATACCCATGAATATATACAGACGAGTACAGGAAACGGCAGCAGCACCGGCGCCACTCACTACCATCTTCAAATCTCCAATTTTTTTCCCATTTAACTCAAGTGCATTCATCAGTCCGGCTCCAGAAATAATTGCAGTACCGTGCTGATCATCGTGAAATACAGGAATATCTAGTTCCTCTTTAAGTCGATTTTCAATTTCGAAACATTCAGGAGCCTTGATATCTTCAAGGTTAATTCCTCCAAAAGTTGGTGCAATAGCTTTCACTATCTGGATGATTTTCTCGGGATCTTTCTCATCAACTTCAATATCAAAGACATCGATATCGGCAAAAACTTTAAAAAGCAAACCTTTACCTTCCATAACAGGCTTTCCTCCCAATGGACCGATATCACCCAAGCCTAATACTGCAGTTCCATTAGAAATTACTGCAACGAGGTTTCCTTTGGCAGTATATTTATACGCATCTTCCGGATTTTTTTCTATCTCCAGGCATGGAACTGCCACTCCCGGTGTATAAGCAAGGGAGAGGTCGTATTGTGATTGATAAGGTTTTGTTGGAATAACTTCAATTTTCCCAGGTCGTCCTGAAGAATGATAATCAAGTGCAACCTTCTTTTGAATTTTTGACATTGTAATAGGTTTATTTAATTTCTTCAAAATTAAAAATTATTATAGTGATCAATTAAGACTTTCGTCATAATAGATACATTCCTTATATGTTTTACAACAGCGAGTTGGGATAATACTTAATTTCCTCAATGCTCTGTACTTATGTGCTGATAGCTTAAGAAAAAAAATACTCAGAGCTCAAATTTTATTTGACTTTTGTTGCCTTGAAATCATCTAAATAGAAGATCGCTTCTTCTTCTGGATCATCTGCCCCTATGAGCGGTGGTCCAGGCTCTTCATTTGGAGTTTTGCGGTTGGGCAGGTTTCTGAACGGTCCTGTTCTAAAGGAAACCCTTTCCACTGACTTTACAGCCTCAGCTAACTTTAGGTCAGAAGCTTGCTTCTCACCATCAATCCAGATCGAATATTTTCCATATGGAGAGGCATCTATCTGGACCTTAATTTCAACCCAATTATTTTTGCGAAAGGTGGATATAACTTTAAAATTATTCCCATCATTGGTCCCAATTTCCCCTTTTTCACTAAAGTTTATGCGAATTGGCCTGTTCCCATATTTATCTGTAATATCTATTTCGAATGGATGTTTAGTCAGTTGCTCAACATTAACTTTAAAACTGATTTCAGCATTTTCACTCTCTTCAAATATTCGGATAGCTCTTGCATAATCATAGGGATCTCTATCCTTAAATTGGATACATGTATTACCCTTAATCTTAACAAGTTCAATCGGCGCCCATTTTGGATTATAGGTATTCCAATTTTTAATAGCCTTTCCGGGCTCCATTATTTCAAAATCGTCATCCACATCAATATCCACGGAATAAGAAATGGGTAAAGGAACTCTGCTTACCCAGATATCTTCTTTATTCATACTGTAAGTGAGCCACATATCTTCTCCAGGAGGATCCCCATTTCCTTCAACAATCCCTCTGACATAGCAGGGTCCAAAATCTTTCCATCTTCCAAAGAATCTCCTTGGAGGCACTTCCCCCTGTACGAGTAGCATATCGTCAAAAATAATACCATCATCGCTTGAAATTACAATGAGAGGATACCGGTATTCATCTATTTCAACGGGATTATAAACCATGGCATACCGGCCGTCTTTGGTTTCCTGACCCCAGTTCTTACCGCCAGCCATGATCAATGTTGGAGATTTAACAGGCTTTGAGAAGCTCATTCCTCCATCTTCAGAAATTGCACATATTGACTTTTTCCATAGGGCAACAATATTGCCATCTTTTCTGTGATAGTAAGATAGGGCAGAGCCTGCTTCCTGAATGCTATAAAAGTCATCCAGGCCTTTGTCTTCATCCCACCACTGCATGGTTTTGAGCCTATCGTTCAACAGATTCTTGCAAGCTTTCACAAAACCATGATCTCTGGATTGAGTATAAAATGGAAAACTGGTATTACTCTCATTCCAATTCGTATGACTGCTATATCGTATAAAATAAATGGGCCCCAAACTACCATCTTCATATACTTCCCTTACCACCCGGCCAATTCCACCTTCCATAAATGGATCTTCCGAATGGCCGTAAAAGGCCACAGTCAGAAGTCGACCTTCAGGCGAAACATAAAAGCCCATTCTCTGATGCATCATATACCCGGTTGAACCTTCAGGTATTTTTACCCCTTCTGGAGGCTTATAATGTGGGAAAATAACGCTTGGTTTACTCCAAACCCTGCCATCCGGAGAAGTTGTCATAAGGGTATGCCCGGGAGGAATGTGCTCATCTACTGGATTACTAAGGTACTGTTGATAAAAATTACCTTTCCAGTAGGCCAGGTTGGATGCATGGCTGTATGTCCAGCCAAAACCAGCGGCTAATTCAGGATGGGTTCGGTTAACCCTGACTGTTTGCCTGCTTTCGGTTCCTATTGCATATTTCAAGCGGCCTTCATGTACATTTGGATCAATCGTAACTCCTCCAATATATCGCACAGGCTCATTGATACTACCTGTTTGAGCTTTAGCTTGAAAAAATACAGATAATCCTAGAAGGACAATAAAGGGAGACAAGAAAAACTTCATGGCTTTTCACGGTTTTTTATCCAGGATGAAAAAGGGATAGATTTTTTAACTTATTTTTCAATCAAATTATGATACAGAGCTAAATAATAGGGAAGCAAATAAAAAGTGCCTTCGTGTTCTGAATATCCGTTTCCTTCGGAGTAGAGTATAGCAAATCCATCTCTGTCAAGGCGAACATGTCCACGCTCATCAACGGGCAAAGCATAGCCATCTGTCCTCCAGCCCATGGTAGGTTTCTGCCCAGGAGTTGGGTCTATTACAACATCCAGCCGATGAGTGTTATCCATTTTGTAACCAATCAGATCTAGAGGGATTCGTTCCAGTGTTTCAATCATATACCTGGTGTCCAGGCTACTTTTGCTGTATCGTTCAATGGCTGCTGCTGCAAAAAGTGGGTTTTCAGTAAATAACTCATTGGTGTTGAAATAGCCATCTTCCACCTTTTGTGTAAATGAATTAGCCATTGCTCCATACAAAGCATCCCAAAAGGCATTTTTTTGCTTGCTGATATGAAGCCATGCATTTTCGAGTGCGTTCCGGTACATGATCAACAATTCTGGATTTTTTTCATAATTGAGTAAGCCATATAAGCTCATCAAGGATAAATTATTATCCCAGGGAACGGCATTTTCTGGAGGGAAAAATTCTTTTGCATGCATCGCATTTATATGATAATCATATTTCTCGCGCAGCATGGCTGCAACCTCATCATATTTTGGATCACCAGTTACATGGCTTGCTACATTCAGAAAAGATAGCATCATCATAGAATTTATTCCACGTTGTTCCCATCCCCAGACAGAATTAAAGAACTCCGGCTGAAAGTTCGCCCAACGTGTAGGCTTGCCATCATGATCGATGAGGCAAAAATCATGTCTGATCAAATGATCTGTTATATCAGCTACCACCTGCTTTACGGCTTGTTTCTCTTCAGGTGTTTCAGCAACCAGGTCATTGAATATGGCATAATAAAAATAATGTCCGGCTAGTTCATCTGAGCTTGTATCACATTTCCAAAGGTATTTACCATCCTCGCTTTCCGGAAACCTGGGATAGATATCTTTCCAGAAAGGATCGCCTTCCTGATTTCGTTTGTTATACTCACGTCCATATTGTTCGTTGACCGGTTCGGGCCAATCAATAGGAATAATCACTCTTGCCGGGAAACCGGGTTCGTGTGTAATATCCACCAGCCACTTACAATCATAAAAACTTCTCACTGCAAGTTCTCTGGCTTGAGAATCGCCTGTAAGCGCATATTTAAAAGCTTGGGCAGACCCATACATTGCGGTATATAAACCATCGTTATCAGATATTGCCAACTCAGAAGTTTCAATGTTGTATTGTTCTTTCAAATGACTCTGGCAAATAAAGCCCATCCGATTATGCCGCTCTTCCACCTGATTGGTAAAAAATTCGGCTTTCTTCTCAAAGGTCATCAGGGTTGGAATGATTTGGCTAATGCCTTTATTGGTCGCTATCCAGGCTGTCCCATCTTTGTCTACCACTATATCATTTACAAAATCATCCGGAAGCCATCTTCTACTAAAGCGATAATAGAAATATTCATCAACTGCACGAATCGCTCCTCTTTCGGTTCCAAACCAAACTTCCCCATTGGGTCCTGCAGATGCACAGGTGAAACTGGTATAAGGCAATTCTTCGCTCCCGGTAAATAATTTCCACTGATTGTTGGTTTTACAGCCTACTCCTTCGCGGGCGCCGAACCATAATCGGCCCTTTGCATCCACAACAAGGGCCGCAACCTCTTTTGGAGCCCAACTATAAACATCATCCGAAGGCAAGATTTGCTCCCATGCCTTTCCATGAGTCTGGATATACAAGCCGTTTTCACAGCCAACCACCATTTTCCCCTGGTAGCTTGCTGAAGACAGAACTTTTCCCGATGTTTCAGGCAGGTGTTTAATGGTAGGTATTTTACTTGCTTTTTCATTTTTGGAAAGCACCCATTGATCCCC
>JASJGS010000270.1:0-6586 GCA_033791445.1 Bacteroidales bacterium
TAGACGGCATAATCTTAAATATGCTCCAACATTTTCATTTTTTTTCCTGATATTTGTCGTCCAGGTTTCTTCATCAATGACATAAACCTCAGAAAAACTCTGAGCTATGGCGGATTTTAAACGAAGAAAATTATTTATATCACTATCAACGAATACGATATAGGGATAATTTATACCCTGCTCATCTATTTTGTAACCTGCGAGGAAAATACCGTTATCAACAGGTAGTGCGACAAAGAAATTTTGTAGTTCTGTTTGGAGCACATTGGCACCACTACTCACTGAGCCGCCATAACTCCATCGCAATTGAGTATTCGAACAGGCTAACAATGATAATAAGCAAAAAGAAATCAATAAATAATTTTTAAAATCTTTCATGGTATTTATGTACGACAAACCGTACTCCAGATGTAAATGCCCCAGTGCAAACAACCGATCTCTTTCAGCAGGTTTTAAGTGAATACAGCCATGATCACTCTGCACATAATTAGTTGCAGGATATAGCCTACTTAAATACGGCTTGCTCCGCCCTGCATCATTGCCAGCATTCAGATTGTTGCCTGTAACAAGGAGGTTAGTAGGCCATCCACCTGAAGCACCTATCTCCACCAGGTATTGATAGTTACACGGTGGTGCCCCCGGAATGCCCGCAGTAACACGAAACACGCGCAGATTCTTAAAGTTAGCTTGTACGGATGCATTGTTTTCAAGGGTATAGGTGCACCATTTCATATCGCTTTCATTATTGAACATCATATTAGCGGTCGGATCACAAATCCTGCCTCCATAGGTCAGAAAATGGTGTTCAGAAAATTTAAAAACCTGAAGTTGTGCAAATGCCTGCTGTTCCGTGCGAACGTTTCCAACCCAATGCCCATCGATCACCGCAGTTCCAGGGCGAGTCAGATATCCACCATTTATTATCGGGCCTATCGAACGATATTGAAGATTAGGAATATTAAGGACATTGCTCGCCAGGTTATAGAAACCCTGACGAAAACCATCACAAGTTGTCGCCGTACAGGTTCCGTTTAAAAGATTCATACCCCGCTAGCGTGTATCGTTGTAGGAGTTCGGGCCATTGGCATTAGCCAATACGGATTGCCAGGTCCAGTTACCCGCTCCCCGGCCATAATCGTAGTAATTTCCCAACAGCATCTGCAGACGTGTATCGGCATGATCTATACTGGCAATAGGTCGTGGACCATTTATAATCTGATAGCCTGGGGTACCAACACCCAAACCTAACCCTGTAAAGCATTGCTAAAACAGATACCGAAGGAGATTCCGCAAAAAAGCTCTTGCCTCAGCAGCGTAGTCCCCTTCTAACTGCTCAACAATAAACATTACCAGAAGAGTTGCTATAACAATAATTGCCAATCTTAGCTTCCATGACATAAGGCTAATCCCAGCAGCTTAAAATCAATGACTCAGAACCTTTTGATTTAAACGCTAAACTGGTTCGACATCTCCTGTTTTAAGGATAGGAAACTTAATGAAACTTTTCAATCAATGGGGTCAGAATCTTAACCAATTGATTTTCATGGAGTTTTTTCCATTTGTTTTTTCAATAAAGCCGCTTTTTCCAGCGCAAATTTTTGCATGTCTGTAACCTGGTCGGCTTCATCTACAATTTCTCTCCCCAACAGGGTTTCCAGGGCATCTTCCAGGGTGACAATACCTGAGAACTGACGGTAAGCATCATGGACCAGAAAAAGGTGCTCTTTGCGTTGAATAAACTGATCCAGAAGAAAATAGACCGGCATATCTTCTGGCACCCGATAAATGGGTTCCATAATGCTTTTTAGCGGCTTCTGGAGCCTGGAATTAAAGGAAATGGATTTAAGAATAGTTCGGGCAAATACCAGGCCGGTAATATTATCTTTGGATTGTTCGTAGACTGGAATGCGAGAGTATATAAATAATTTATCTTCCAACAGGCTTGACTCAATCGTTTTTTCACCATCGAGCATAAACACAACACTTCGTGGTGTAAGAATATCCTTGATTAGAATTTGCTTTAATTTAAGCAGGTTTTCAATCAGCTGGCTTTCTTTTTCTTCCAGAATTCCGCTGTCCTCGCCAATTCCTGCCATCGCTGCAATTTCTTCTCGTGTAGGACCTTTATTCTCCTGATTTTTTTGTATTCGATGGGTAATCAAGCTGGAAAACCACAAAAAAGGGATAAGAATCCGGGTTAAGAACTGTATAATATAAGCGCTTGGTTTGGACAATTCACGCCAATAAGTAGCACCAATGGTTTTGGGTATGATTTCAGAAAAATAAAGTATGAGTAAAGTCAAAATAACGGCAATAAGACTTTGCCATTGGACACCAAAAATTCGCACTGCTTCTGCTCCCACGCCAGCAGCTCCCATGGTATGAGCAATAGTATTTAATATTAAAATGGAAGATATGGATGAATCAATGTCAGTTTTCAGGTTTTTCAGTGTTTTTTTAAGGACTGAACCCTCTTCCAGAGAACCAATATAGGACGGTGTAATAGAGAGCAGGACTGCTTCGAGAATGGAACATAAAAAAGACACAAAGAGTGCCAGTGACAGATAGAAAAAAAGTAAACCCATGGCTATACATACCCCGAACAGTGAGAAGAATTACTCCTAGTATAGTTGAAAACCGATCCTAACTTCTAATCCTCCTGTTCTGGCGGGCAAAAATTGAACAGTTCCCCCATAAACGCTGACAATACCCTGAACAATTGCTAATTCCACTCCATAACCGGGTATTAACTGGTCAAAACGAACACCACGTTATGGGATTTCGCTTAT
This sequence comes from Bacteroidales bacterium, assembly GCA_033791445.1. Classification (GTDB taxonomy): domain Bacteria; phylum Bacteroidota; class Bacteroidia; order Bacteroidales; family VadinHA17; genus JANTGF01. The sequence continues at coordinate 2,790 of JASJGS010000270.1, forward strand.
CATGACTTTTTGATTCCAGGGCCATTGTCAGAAACAAATGAGCTGCAATTCGGTATCAGTACCAATAATGGCTAGATTCACCTGGTTTAGGCACCATTTACAGGCGTTATCGAATAAATTACCCAGGATGTTAGGTGACAATGCGCATAATCGTCGTCGCTAAAAAAACAGACCTGATGATTATTGCCCCTCTGGATAATATGCTGAGGAATACCCGGTAAACTCAAACGAGGTAATCGCGCCATAAAAGAACCCTTTTAAACAAGCTTTAGCTGGCACAATATACCATTCAGGCATCAAAATCAACTACTCTGACCCCTTTGATTTCAAATACATAATCAGTCGCTTTGCTTATCCAGGCTCCCAGTTCCCTTTATTACAAACTAAAAACACAAATTGAAATTAAGGATAGTTATAATGCGCGGCAACCAAATCCTGTATTGCCCATGCATCGACTTCTTCCGGCAGGTTGCCCTTGTAGCGGGAGTGGAAGCCGTTATGAAAGGCATTCATTTCCTGTCCGGCACCGGTTCTTCTCAGCATTAATCCCTGCAGATTAATTCCCCGAAAACCCGATTTACTCCCGTATATACTTTCATACCATCCTTTTGTCAGGGCCAGCATAGGATCACTCAATCCCATTTTTCTGTTCACCGCGGTAGCAGCAATATTCTGGGGGATAAACAGAGATGCTGCCAGTTTCTGGGCAGTCATCTGATGACCAACTGCAGCATAGCGGGACATAAGAAACCACTGCTCGCAATGGCGTGCCTCATGATAGATGAGAGTCACCAGTTGAAGAAAGGCATCTTTGTCAGGAATGGCCATCGCCCCAAAACCGTTAGGATCTATTTTCAACGTCCATGTGGTAAAATCAAACTCGCCACTTGCTCCGCCGAGACTGGCATTTAACTGTAAGGTCGGCCTCGGTACCTGACAGACATCAAGTACCAGCAAGGTAATATCATAAAGCTTTTGTGCTCGCTGCTGGCCGGATGCAAAGGTACCCCACTTCTGATGAACCGTAGCCTTACAGGCATTTGCAAACTGGACGATTATGGCATTATCAGTCATTGTTGGCATAATTTTAGCTCCTTTGTTTATTTAATATCAAACCCAATCCAATTACATTATCAAGTTCTATACACTCGCTCTATTTAGCGTCCAAACGCCTCAGATTAAAATTCCGGTTATTATTTTCTTATAGTTTTTAGAATGATTCAGCATAGCTCAGTATGCATTTCTCATCCAACATCACGATTACCCACCTCTCCCTTATAAAATTCTGTTATCTGTACAATACCGTGTTTTTGGGTAATCCGTCCATCCGGCCAGAAAATATCAATCGAGTCATCAGAGTGTGCCATATTTTCCTGGGCTCCATGCTGCACCATAGGCGTTCCAATGTACTGATTGATAAAATTCTGCACAGGCTCCAGCAGGGGCGTATAAAAATTTGCCTGTCCAAATAACTGACCAATATTCATCTCACGATTTTCACGTTCATCCGCAGGAATGAGACCATATAAATCATAGTCGCCATGAATAAAAAAACTATTCTGCATATAAAAGGTCGATAATTTGAATTGCTGAACATCAGAAGGGATAAAAGGACAAAACATCAGAGCACCATAATGAGGCTTTGCAGCTTCATTCTGGACGGTATAAAAGCCCCCTCTTTCTACCGGCAGCTTTTCATAAAGATCAATCACATTTAGACTTTTTACACCCAGTTTTTTTAAAAATTCAGCCCACATTTCTTTTGCATTGCTGGTATTGGAAAATGCTGCCCCCATACCCGGCATAGTCGGATCAACCACCAGACCTGCAACCATGGATCTCTGAACATATCCTGGAACATTAACATTATATGTCGCAGTCTTGGCTTTACAAAAAATGCTTTTCGGCATGTAGCCACGCATGCCGACATAAGGCAATGAGGCCGGATTGAGTCTGCGAAGCATAATAATACAGTTAAAACGCTGAGAGGCCTGTTTAAATGCCTCAATATCAACAGTTCTCATGTATTGATTTATACTCATACTAGCTTTCCTGACCATCCATTCAATATAAATAAAAAACTATTTTGTAACTATTTTTTACATTTCTTGTCCTTCTTACACTTCGATAAGGTGTATCCAACTTCATCCGTTGATTTTATTGATTTGGCATCCATATCATTCATGTATTTATTAAATGCAGTTTTGAACTCAGCAACAGCCTTATCATAGTCTGTAGTAGTCATACCAACTTTCCCTTCAAATTTAGGAAAAGGTTTATTTTTAAAATAATTTAAAAAGTCTTTTTGATGACGACTTTCATGAAACCCCAGAGAGACATTACCCCTTTTCTTATCATCTTTTGTCGTTCCTCGACCATAGAGAGAAATGTCAGTTTTTTTTGCCTTCGTCCCATAGACAGTCTGGATTGTTATCGTACCTTTGAATACAAATTTACCACTTAGTGAGGTAATGATATTCTTACCTCTCTTTTCCCGCCATTTATAGCGTGGTTCCTTCCAGTTTACCCCATTCGAATTAAACGAAGTTTTTGCAGACTTGGCATCAACATTCTTGCTTGTCCCGTCAGCTAATACTTGTACTTTAATATTGATATCAACTTTACTGGTTGTTTTAGATTTCAAAGTAGATATCGAAGGTTTTGTTTTCGGTGGTGGTTTGGGTTTAACAGATTTGGAAATGGAACTTACAGGAGTTTTACCCGCCTGGGCAATCCAAAGCTTGCTCGCTGGTCCTCTGGGATGGGCTGGTGAATTTGGTACAGAGTTTTGCTCATCAAGGGGGCAAGGCTCACGAAAATTACCACAACCACTGTTTGAGGATGGAGCATTGATATTAATTTCAACAGGTACAACTGGAGGGTGTGTTACACGTCCCATGCTACTATCCCCTATTGCTACAATTGTTAGATAAATAATAAGAAAGTCTATAACACCTTCTAATTTATATTTAAAAGAGTCAAATCAATATTTCAAAGAACAAAAGGATCAGACTCGATTGAACTCGTTTTTGATGTTATTTCCAGAGCGTCTATCACCACCACATGGTTTGGGTTTAGCCTGACGATGGGATAATTTTTCAATCTCATCCTGAAATCTATTGTTACCCAAACCCAGGCCTTATTGGTTGCGGTTCGAATTTCTAAAAAATTGAACAGATATCATTAATTATATTGCCCTTAATGGCTTTACTGATAAGTAATGCACCTGTCTCCATATCAAATTGACGAGCAACGACTTTCGAAACACGATCTTCAACCACCGTCAAACGTTGATTGCAAATAGCAGGTTTGACTTCAGACCAGCTTACCGCAACATTCCAGTTTTTCTGAGGAGAATAACAACTACCAAATTCCGAGCTTGCTTTCATTAAAGGTGCAGGCTTACAGGCAATAAAGAATTCACCATTGTAAATAATGATTGAATCCGGTTTAAATATGAAATCAAATTTTTGCCAATTATCATTTTCATAGAAAGAAGTCATACCATTCTCATCCAGAAAATAAATTCTGTCCTGATATTGAAAGAACTGTTTAAAACCAGATGGCTGTTCCCAATATTTCACATCACTCATATTACTATCGACGTATACGATATAAGGATAATTAATACCCTGCTCATCTATCTTGTAACCGGCAAGGAAAATACCGTTATCAACCGAAAATGCAGCATAGAAATTTTGTAGTTCTGTTTGCAGCACATTAGCACCACGGTTCACTGAACCGTCATAACTCCATTGCAATTGAGTATTGGCACAGGCTAAAAATAAAAATAAGCA